>CAIYXG010000330.1 GCA_903930035.1 uncultured Actinomycetes bacterium
CGCCCGCCGCACCACCGGCCTACGTCCCGGCTGCCGTGCCGGCTGCCGCTGCACCGCCAACGCTCGGTGGCACGCTGCCCGGCTCCCCGGCCGCCCCGGCCGGACCTCCCACCGCGGCGCCCACCGGACCGCCGACCGTCGCAGCACCTCCGGGTGCGCCGCCCACCTGGGGCACCCCGGCCGCCACACCGGCCCCGGCCCCGGCCCCGGAACCGGGCCGGCCCTCGGGCCGCGGGGGCACGCTCCGTGCTGCGCTCATCGGCGGGCTCGTCGGTGCGGTCGTCGCCGGCGGCTGCGTGGGCTTCGTGCTGTGGAACCGTCCCTCGCCCACGCCCGCAGGGGTTCCTGCGGCGACCCAGAGCCGGCCCTCGGCGACGGTGGCGGGCCCGTCGCTCGACATCCGTGCCCTGCTCGACAAGGTGCGTCCGTCGGTCGTGTCCATCCACACGGGCACCCGCTCGGGCGACGCCGCCGGCTCCGGCGTGGTCCTGCGGTCGGACGGCCTCGTGCTGACCAACGCCCATGTGGTCGAGGACGCCACGCGGATCGAGGTGGACTTTGCCGACGGGCAGAGCGTGCCGGCCCGTCTGGTGGGGACGCTCCCCGAGAACGACGTGGCGCTCGTGCAGGCCCAGGGCCTGGACGGCGCCGTGGTGGCGGCCGAGCTGGGGTCGTCGGCCACGCTGCAGCCCGGCGACGAGGTGGTGGCGATCGGCAACGCCCTCAACCTGGGCGACACCCCGAGCGTGACCTCGGGGATCGTCTCGGCGCTCAACCGGTCGATCCAGGTGCCCAACGGCGGCACGCTCGACGAGCTGATCCAGACCGACGCCGCCATCAACCCCGGCAACTCGGGCGGTCCGCTCGTGAACTCGGCGGGCCAGGTGGTGGGGATCAACACCGCCATCCTCGAGAGCGCCCAGAGCGTGGGCTTCGCCCTGTCGATCGACTCGATCCGCTCCATCATCGACGACCTGGCGGCGGGCCGGAAGGTGACGTCGACCCGGCCGCTGCTCGGCGTGGAGACCCAGGACGTGGAGCTGCTCGACGACGACGTGCTCGGCCGGTTCGGCGTCACGGCAGAGACCGGGGCCTTTGTCCAGAAGGTCTCGCCCGGCACCGGCGCGGAGGCGGCCGGCCTGCAGGCGGGCGACGTGATCGTCAAGGTGGACGGCATCCGGGTGCGGGCCGCCGAGGACGTGGGCCGGGCCGTGCGCAAGCGCAGGGCCGGCGACCAGGTGACGATCGTCTATGAGCGTCGTGGCCAGCAGGCGACCACCACGGCGCTGCTCGGCGCCCGGTAGCACGCCGCCCGGCTCAGCCCAGCGCCAGACCCGCCAGGTCCCCGGCGTCGCGCCAGGCCTGCATCATCGAGAAGAAGGCGATCGAGCCGCCGCCGTAGGGCGCGGCCCACGGCGGTCCGTCCAGCTCCCGGCCCTCGTTGTTGTAGTAGCCGGGCGTGCAGTCGCTCCCGCCGATGCCGCCGCCGATGCCGCCCGCCGCGTGCTCGACGATGGTGCGGGACCAGTCCTCCTCGGCCTCCCGGGTGGCCTCGACGGTCTGCAGGCCGTGGGACTCCAGGTGGTCCACCACGTAGGCCACCTGGGTGGCGGCCTCGTCGAGCAGCTGCGTGTAGTTGGCTGTCCACGCACCCTGGTTCATGCCCATGACGAACAGGTTGGGGTAGCCGTGGCTGTGCATCCCGTGGAGCGTGCGCATGCCGTCGGCCGCCCACTTCTCGGTGAGGGTCCGGCCGTCCCGGCCCACGACACGGAACCCCGCCCGTCGCTCGTAGTCGGTCCCCACCTCGAAGCCGGTGGCGAACACGATGCAGTCGACCGGGTACTCCGTGCCGTCCACCACGACCCCGGTGCGGGTGATGCGCTCGACGCCCTTGCCGGCGGTGTCGACCAGCGTGACGTTGGGCCGGTTGAACGTGGGGAGGTACTCGTCGTTGAAGCAGGGCCGCTTGCAGAACATGGCGTACCACGGCTTCAGGGCCTCGGCGGTGGCCGGGTCCTCGACCAGGGCGTCGACCCGCGCCCGGAGCTCCTCCATCTTCTCCATGTTCGCCAGCTCGAGGACCTCGGCGAACGGCCGCTCGAGCGCGCCGTGGCGGCCCTCCCGGTAGATGGCCACCATGCGGTTCACGATGTCGGTCCAGCCGTCGTCGACCAGGTCGGTCTCCTGCGGGAGGCCGCTCAGGATGGCGTTGAAGTTCTCCACCCGGGCCTTGTGCCAGCCGGGCGCCAGGTGCGCGGCGAAGTCCTGAGGGGTGGGGGCGTTGCCGCGTTCGTCGACCGAGCTGGGCGTGCGCTGGAACACGTAGAGGTGCTCGGCGGCGGCGCCCAGGTGCGGCACGCACTGCACGGCGGTGGCGCCGGTGCCGATCACGGCGACCCGCCGGCTGCCGAGACGGTCCAGGCCGCCCTCCGGCCCACCACCCGTGTACTCGTAGTCCCAACGGCTGGTGTGGAACGCGTGCCCCTCGAACTCGTCGATGCCCGGCACTCCGGGCAGCTTGGGGCGGTGGAGCGGACCGGTCGCCATGGCGACGTACTTGGCGCGCATGGCGTCGCCGCGGTTCGTGCGGACCGTCCAGCGCGCGGCGGCGTCGTCCCAGACCAGCTCGGTGACCTCGGTCTGCAGCACGGCGTCGCGGTGCAGGTCGAAGTGGTCGGCGATCCGGTGGGCGTGCGCCAGGATCTCCCGTGCCCGGGCGTACTTCTCGGTGGGGACGTACCCGGTCTCCTCGAGCAGGGGCAGGTAGATGTACGACTCGATGTCGCACTGCGCGCCCGGGTACTGGTTCCAGTACCAGGTGCCGCCGACCTGGGCGCCCTTCTCCACGATGCGGACCCGCCCGACGCCGGCCTGGCGCAGCCGTGCCCCGGCGAGCAGGCCGCCGAACCCGCCCCCGACCAGCAGCACGTCGACCTCGTCGGTCAACGGCGCACGCGGTGCGGGTGCGGCGGCGTAGCGGTCCTGGGCGAACCGGGCCAGGCCGCCGGCCACCTCCAGGTACTGGTCGTTGCCGTCGGCGCGGAGCCGCTTGTCCCGCTCGGCGCGGTAGCGGGCCCGCAGCGCGTCGGGGTCGAACGGGAGGTCGTCGTCGGGTCCGGCCACCGGCGCACTCTACGGGCGGGGCGCCGGGCCGGTAGGACGGTCCCGGCCACCCTCCGCTACGCTCCGTGCCCATGTCCGACGACACCGAGCTCGAACTGGAAGACGCCCCGGAGCCCGTGGCCCAGGCCACCATCACCTACCTGGGGCCGGTCGCGCCGCACTGGGAGATCACCTCGGCGTTCGGCGACGCTGCGCTGATCAACGAGTTCAAGCACCGGGTGAACGCCCGTCTGATGCTCCTGCCGCCCCGCGACCCGCAGTTCCGCAAGAACAAGGAGCGGGTCTCCCGCGACGCGGAGCGCGAGCTCATCGAGCTCGAGTGGGTGCTCGGCGAGGACGGCGAGTACCTGCTCAACCGCTGAGCCATGGACCCGGACGCGCCGCGGTACCTGAACCGTGAGCTGAGCTGGTTGGACTTCAACGTCCGGGTGCTCGCGCTGGCCGAGGACCCGGCCACTCCCCTGCTGGAGCGGGCCAAGTTCCTGGCGATCTTCAGCCAGAACCTCGACGAGTTCTTCCAGGTCCGCGTGGCCGGCCTGAAGGACCAGGTCTACGCCGGCGTCCGCGGCCGCACCCCGGACGGCATGACGGCGGTCGAGCAGCTCGACGCCATCGTGGACCGCGCCGCCCGGCTCACCGAGCGGGCGGACTCCGTGTTCCTGGACCACATCGTCCCGGCGCTCGCCGACCACGGGATCCGGCTGTCGACCTGGGCCCAGCTGGACGACGACGACCGGGTGTGGGCGGCCGAGCAGTTCGACCGTCGCATCTTCCCGGTCCTGACGCCCCTGGCCGTGGACCCCGGCCATCCGTTCCCGTACATCTCGAGCCTGTCGCTCAACCTGGGGGTCACCGTGCGCGACCCCAGCACGGGCGAGCGCCGGTTCGCCCGGGTCAAGGTGCCCTCGCTCCTGCCGCGGTTCGTGGTCATGCCCGACGGCGAGCGGTTCGTGCCCCTCGAGCAGGTCATCGCCGCCCACCTCGGCGAGCTGTTCCCCGGCATGGAGGTCACCGAGACCGTGGCGTTCCGGGTGACCCGCAACGCCGACCTCACCGTCGAGGAGGAGGAGGCCGACGACCTGCTCGCGGCGATCGAGATGGAGCTGCGGCGCAGGCGGTTCGGCCGGGCCGTGCGGCTGGAGGTCGAGGACGACATCTCGGCAGAGTCGCTGGACCTCATCCGCGAGGAGCTCGAGCTGGGCGACCACGACGTCGTGGCCCACGAGGCGCCGCTCGACCTGGGCGGCCTGTGGTCGCTGTACGCGATGGACCGGCCCGAGCTGAAGTACGAGTCCTTCGTGCCCGTCACCCAGCGCCGGCTCGCCGCCGACGACGAGGAGGGCC
The DNA here is from genome assembly GCA_903930035.1 of uncultured Actinomycetes bacterium. Taxonomy (GTDB): domain Bacteria; phylum Actinomycetota; class Acidimicrobiia; order Acidimicrobiales; family Microtrichaceae; genus CAJANQ01. The sequence continues at coordinate 4,471 of CAIYXG010000330.1, forward strand.
CGCCCAACCTGTTCTCGGTGGTGGCCGAGGACGACGTCCTGCTGCACCACCCCTACGAGTCGTTCAGCTCCTCGGTCGAGGAGTTCATCCGGCAGGCGGCGCTCGACCCGAAGGTCCAGGCCATCAAGCTCACGCTCTACCGCACGTCGGGCGACAGCCCGATCATCGCCGCGCTGATCCGGGCGGCCGAGGAGGGCAAGCAGGTCGTCGCGCTGGTCGAGCTCAAGGCCCGGTTCGACGAGGAGCGCAACATCGAGTGGGCGCGCCGGCTGGAGGAGGCCGGCGTGCACGTCGTGTACGGGCTGGTCGGCCTCAAGACGCACACCAAGACCTGCCTGGTGGTCCGCCAGGAGGGCGACGCCATGCGCTTCTACTGCCACGTCGGGACCGGCAACTACAACTCCAAGACGGCGCGGCTCTACGAGGACTTCGGCCTGCTGACGGCCGACCCCAAGGTGGGCGACGACCTGTCCCAGCTCTTCAACTACCTGACCGGGTACGCCCGCAACATCGACTACGGGCGGCTGCTGGTGGCCCCGCACTCGCTGCGGTCCGGCCTGGTGGGCCTGGTCCGCAACGAGCGTGCCTACGGCACCGCCGGCCGCATCACCATGAAGATGAACAGCCTGGTCGACCCCGACATGATCGACGAGCTGTACGCGGCGTCCGCCGACGGCGTGCAGGTGGACCTGCTGGTGCGCGGCATCTGCTGCCTGCGCCCCCAGGTGCCGGGGCTGAGCGACAACGTCCGGGTGCGCAGCATCGTGGGCCGCTACCTGGAGCACTCCCGGGTCTACCGGTTCGCCAACGGCGAGGGTCCGGGCGAGCCCGTGCTGCTGATCGGCTCCGCCGACCTCATGCCCCGCAACCTGGACCGTCGGGTCGAGGCGCTGGTCGAGGTGGTGGCCGAGCCGCTGCGCCAGCAGGTCGAGGGCGTGCTGGAGGTCGAGCTGGCCGACGACTCGCTGGCCTGGGAGCTGTCCGACGCTACGTGGCGCCCGGTGGCGCGCCATCTCACGGTGGAGACCCACCTGGAGCTCGAGGAGCGCGCCGCCAAGCGCGCCGTGGTCGAGCTCCGCTAGGCCGGCAGGTGGCCGGCGGCCAGGGCGACCGCCCTCGGATCGAGGCGGCGGGCGGCGTGGTGCTGCGGCCGGGCCCTGCCGGCACCACCCAGGTGCTGGTGGTCCACCGGGAGCACTACCGGGACTGGTCGCTCCCCAAGGGCAAGCTCGAGCGCGGCGAGTCCGCCAAGGACGCAGCCCGTCGCGAGGTGCTCGAGGAGACCGGCGTGCGCTGCAGGGTGGGCCGGCGCCTGCCGAGCACGCACTACGAGCACCAGGGCCGCCCCAAGCGGGTGCGCTGGTGGGCCATGAGCGTCCTCGAGGACCACGGCCACACCCCGGACGAGGAGGTGCGGGAGGTGCGCTGGGTCGACGTTGCGGTCGCCGGCGACCTGCTCACCTACGCCACCGACCGGTCCACGCTCGACGCCGCGCTCACGGAGGACTGACCCCGTCCGTTCATGGTCGAGGTTCACCTCCTCGCCACGTTGGCGGCGCACCTTCGTGCGTTTCGTGCTGTCCTGCGCGGAGAACCCCCAAGTGTTCAGAAGGGTTCACCCTCCGTTCACCTACTTCTGGGCACCTGTCCACCTTGGGTTCCTAGGTTCCGCGGCAGCGGTGACCCCCACCGCGCACATGACCCTCCTGAGGAGGAGCGGAATGACCCGTAGTCAGGGAATGAAGTGGGTGGCGGCCAGCGTCGCAGCCCTCTCGCTGGTGGCCACCGCGTGCGGCGGTGGCTCGGACGACGCGTCGGACGGTTCCGGCGCCGCCGCAGACCTGAAGGGCACGATCTTCGTGACCGGCTCGTCCACGGTCGAGCCCATCTCGTCGCTCGTCGGCGAGTCGTTCAACGGTGAGAACAGCGGCGTCGACATCACGGTCGAGGGCCCGGGCACCGGTGACGGCTTCAAGAAGTTCTGCGCCGGCGAGGCCGACATCTCGAACGCCTCGCGCACCATCAAGGACGAGGAGAAGGAGCTGTGCGCCCAGGCGGGCGTGGAGTTCGTCGAGCTGGCCGTCGCGAACGACGCCCTCTCGGTCATCACCAACTCCAAGAACACGGCGGTCGAGTGCCTGAACTTCGCCGACCTCTACGGCCTGATGGGCCCGGAGTCGGACGGCGTCGACACCTGGGCGGCCGCCAAGAGCCTGGGTGCCACGACCGAGCTCCCGGACGCCCCGTTCAAGATCTTCGCCCCGGGCCAGGAGTCGGGGACCTACGACTCCTTCTGGGAGCTGGCGATCAAGAAGACCGCCGAGGAGAAGCTGGGCAAGGAGAAGGCGGAGGAGAAGAAGCTCCGCACCTTCGGCGGTCTGGCCGACGACAACGAGATCATCCGCGGCATCCAGTCGGCGGACACCTCGTTCGGGTGGGTGGGCTTCGCCTTCGCCGACCAGGCCGACGTCGCCAAGATCAAGGTCGACGGCGGCGAGGGCTGCGTCGAGCCGTCGGCCGAGACCGTGGCCGACGGGACCTACCCGCTGTCCCGGACCCTCTACATCTACGTGAACAAGGCCAAGGCCCAGGAGTCGAAGGCCCTCCAGGCGTTCGTCACCTACTACCTGGAGAACGGTGCCGAGTTCGTCGAGGAGGCCGACTACGTGCCGCTGCCCGAGGCCGACGCCACTGCGGCGACGACCGCGTGGGAGGAGTTCCTCGCCGGTGCTGGTGGCGAGGCCACGACGACGACGGCCGGCTGACCGTCGGCGACCGACGTGAGGACAGGGGGCGGGTTCGTGGTGAACCCGCCCCCGTTCCACGCCTAGCATCAGGACCCGAATGACTCCCCCTGCCCTCACCGTGGACGACCTGGCCGGCGACGTGCGACGCGTTCGGCGCGAGCGGTGGGTCCGCCGCTGCTTCACGGTCGCCGCCTCCAGCACGATCCTGGTCACGTTCGCCATCGTGGCGACGCTCGCCGTCCAGGCCGGCGCCTTCCTGCTCGACGTCGAGCCGTCGTCGCTGTGGGCCGACGGCTGGTTCCCGCGGGAGGGCAAGTTCGGCCTCCCGACGCTGTTCGTCGGGTCCTTCTACATCACGCTGATCGCCATCGTGGTGGCCGGTCCGATCGGGCTCGCCGCCGCGGTCTACCTCTCGGAGTACGCCCGGCCCCGCGTCCGCCGGACCCTGAAGCCGATCCTCGAGATCCTGGCCGGCATCCCCAGCGTGATCGTCGGCTTCTTCACCCTCAACTTCATCAGTCCGCAGCTGGTCCAGCGGATCTTCTCGGGCGCGGAGCGCGGCAACCTGGTGGCTGCCGGCGTCGGGGTGGGCGTGCTGATCATCCCGCTGATCGCCTCGATCTCCGAGGACGCGCTCCGGTCCGTCCCGTCGTCGCTGCGGGAGGCCAGCACCGGCCTCGGGGCCCGCAAGTCCACCACGGTCATCAAGGTGGTGCTGCCGGCCGCGCTCTCGGGGATCGTCGCGGCCTTCATCGTCGCCGTCTCCCGTGCGCTGGGCGAGACGCTCGTGGTGACCCTGGCCGCCGGCGCCGCAGGAGGTGCCGAGCTCAACCTCAACCCGACCGGGGCCGGCCTGACCATGACGGCGGCCATGGCCAACCTGGCCACCGGGTCGGACCAGGTCACCGGGGTGGGCAACGCGGTCAAGAGCCTGTACCTGGTGGGCGCGCTGCTGTTCCTGTTCACGCTCGGCCTGAACCTGGTGGCCGACCGGTTCGTCCGACGGTTCCGGCAGGCGTACTGACATGGCGTCGATCCTCACCCCGCCCCGCGAGGCCGTGGACCGGGAGGTCGCCGCGGCGATCTCCGGCGGCGGGCGCGACGCCAGGGGACTGGCGTTCCAGACGCTGCTCCTGATGGCCATGCTCATGGCGCTCGGCGTCCTGGTGTGGCTGCTCTACTCGGTGATCGACGGCGCCGTCCCGGTGTTCTCGGAGCGGTCGCTCGGGGACTTCCTGTCGGGCCGGCTCTCGGGCAGCCCGACCCGGTTCGGGGTCGCACAGGGCATCGTCGGCTCGTTCTGGATCCTGGTGTTCGTGGCCGTGTTCTCGTTCCCGCTGGGTGTGGCGTCGGCCATCTACCTGGAGGAGTACGCCTCGGACAACTGGTTCTCCCGCGGGGTGAGCGTGCTGGTCCGCAACCTCGCCGGCGTGCCGGCCGTCGTCTACGGGCTCCTCGGGCTGTTCCTGTTCAAGGGCCTCCTCGGCAGCCTCACCGGCGGGTCGTCACTCATCAGCGCAGGCCTCACCATGGCGATCCTGGTCCTCCCGGTGGTCATCATCACGTCGGCCGAGGCCATTCGTGCCGTGCCGCAGCCGCTGCGCGAGGGGGGCTACGGCCTGGGCGCCACCCGGTGGGAGGTCATCCGGACGCAGGTGCTGCCCTACGCCGCACCGGGGATCCTCACCGGCACGGTGCTGAGCTTCGCCCGCGCACTGGGCGAGGCCGCCCCGCTCCTGATCATCGGGACGGCGACCGGCCTGCTGACCTCCTCCGGCGGCTCGGTGATGGAGACCCTGCGGGGCAAGTACACCGCCATGCCGATGCTGGTCTACGTCGCGACCAAGCGCCCGGCCGAGAAGTGGCTCCCGCTGGCGTCCGCCGCCGCGCTGGTGCTGCTCGTCGTCCTGCTGGTGGCCAACACGGCAGCGATCCTTGCCCGGAACCACTTCGAGAAGAGAAGGTCATGACGACCGTGAACGACTTCGACCTCACCCCGACGCAGCCGGTCGCCGGCACAGGCGCTGCCCCTGGCGCTGCCCCCGGCCCGAGTGCCGGAGCCAGCCCGGTGGTCGGCGCCGACACCGGCGACAGCGGTGTCGCCGGCAGCGAGACCGCGCCGCGCGAGGTGGTGTTCGACGTGGCCGGGCTGTCGGTGCTCTACAGCGGGTTCCGTGCGGTCCAGCCGGTCACGCTGGACGTCGCCCGGGGCGAGATCACCGCGTTCATCGGCCCGTCCGGCTGCGGCAAGTCCACCGTGCTGCGCTGCTTCAACCGCATGAACGACCTGATCCAGGGCGCCACGGTCGAGGGCAGCCTGCGCTACCACGGGGTCGACCTCTACGACCCCAAGGTGAACCCCGTCGAGGTGCGCCGCCGGATCGGCATGGTGTTCCAGAAGCCCAACCCGTTCCCCAAGTCCATCTACGACAACATCGCCTACGGACCGCGGGTGGCCGGCACGAAGAAGAAGTCCGAGCTCGACGAGC
>CAIYXG010000331.1 GCA_903930035.1 uncultured Actinomycetes bacterium
CGCCCTCGACGAGCCGCTCGGGTCGCTCGACGACGTGGACGCGGCGCTCGCGGCGCGGTCCGCCGACGTGCTCTCGGTCAAGCCGGCGCGTCTTGGCGGGCTGTGGGCCGCGGCGGACGCGGTGCGCCGGGCCGCCCTGGCCGACACCGAGTGCTTCGTCGGGGGGATGGTGGAGCTGGGCGTGCACCGGGCCGGTGCCGCTGCGGTGGCCTCCGCCGCGGCGGCCCGGGCCGTGGCGCTGCCCACGGACCTGGGGCCGTCGTCGCGCTACGTGCGCCACGTCGTGTGCACGCCGGTGGAGTGCGACGCCGACGGGCTCCGGCAGGTGCCGGACGGGCCCGGGCTCGGCGTGGAGCTCGACCGGGAGGCCGTCGACCGTTGCACCACCGCCTCGTGGCGCGGCGAGGCCTAGCGGCGGGCGTGCCAGTCGGCGACGTGGTCGTCGTCGGGCGTGATGTCGACCGGCTCGACGCTCGCGCCGTCGCGCAGCGCCGGGCTCTGGAGCACCAGGTCCTCGAGGAACTCCATCATCCGGTAGGGGATGGTGCGGGGCCGGGTGCTGAGGGCCTCGTCCAGGGTCCACCAGCGGACCTCGCCGAACGCCGCCGCCTCGAGCGGCTCGTGGCCGGTGGCCCTGCGGGTCTCGCCGTCCCAGTGCGCGACGTGGATCCACTCGTCCTGGTCGAAGTGGAACGGGCCGAACGTGTACTCCACGGACTGCGTCCAGACGCAGGGCCCCATGGTCACGCCGCCGATGCCGGCCTCCTCCTCGAGCTCGCGGAGCGCCGCGGTGGCGGTGTCCTCCCACGGGTCCAGCCCGCCGCCGGGGATCTCCCACCAGCGGCCGAGCGAACGGCGCGCCGGGTCGCCGCCGTTAATGAGCAGGATGCGGTCCTCGGGGTCGAGCACGACCACCCGGGCCGCCCGTCGTCGTTGGTCGAACATGCGGTGCCGAGCCTATGCCCGGTCCTGGCCGTCGCAGGGGGCAGGATCGTGGCATGAGCCGCCGCCCGCACCCGCTGCCTGCGGTGCTCGACGCGCCCGGCGGCGCCTGGACCGTGGAGGTGCGGCGGGGGAGCGCGGCCGACCTGCACGCCGCGTCGGCCGACAGCGTCGCCGGGCCGGCCGTGCGGCGCGTGGTCGTCCAGGAGGTCGACGGTCCGGCGCTGGTCCTGGGCAGCACCCAGCAGCCCCAGGTGCTCCGGCCGGAGGTCCGCGCCGCGGCCGGGGCCGGGACGGGCCCTGCAGTGGTGCGACGCCGGTCGGGCGGCGGCCTGGTGCCGCTGGCGCCCGGCGCCCAGCTGTGGGTCGACCTGGTCGTGCCGGCCGACGACCCCCTGTGGGCCGACGACCCGCAGCACCTGGCCCGGCGGTGCGGCGGGTGGTGGGCCGCGGCGTTCCTCCGGCTCGGCGTGGACCCCGACGACGTGCGCACCGCGACCGGCCCGCCCGGCCGTGCCCGTGGCGCCCGGGACCTGGGCCGCACCGTGTGCTTCGCCGGGCTCGGCCCCGGCGAGGTCGAGCGCCGTACGGGCCCCGGCACCTGGTGGAAGTCGGTCGGGGTGTCCCAGCGCCGCTCCCGGCACGGCGCCGTGCTGCAGTGCCTGGTCCCGCGCCGGTGGGACCACGACGCCGTGGTCGACGCGCTCGACCCCGCGGTCGTCGGGCCCGACACCGTCGCAGGGCTGCGCGACGCGCTGCAGGCCGGCGCGTCGGCCGGCCTGGGCGACCAGGTCGACGACCTGCTCCCGGCGCTGCTCGCCGAGCTCGGCACCTGCTGAGACCCCTCCGTCGGCCCACCGTCCCGCCGCGTCCGTGTACCGCCGCGCCCTCGGCCGTGCGGTGGAGGACCGTGGGGCGAGACCTTCCCGAGCGCGGTCCGCCCGTGCCGTGGACGCCGCTGTCGTGGCCAGGTTCGGCCGGGAGGGGAGGGCGCTGCGCGCGCTCTGCGCGAATTTCATCGCTGTAAGTGTTGCAAGGTGGAGGAAGGTGGAATACGGTGGGGCGCTGTGGGGGGAAAGGGGTGGCAACGGGGCCACTGCTTCCCCTCCCGAAACGGACACAGCAGCCCAGACGCAGCTCTCTTCCCAGGACGGACGACGGCGTGGAGTTCTACGACCAGTTCGAGCACAACATCGACGACAAGGGTCGACTCGTGCTGCCTGCCGCCTACCGGGCTGCGTTCGCCAACGGCGGCTACGCCACGATCCGCGCCAACTACGTCGGCCTCTACCCGCTGGGGGAGTGGGAGCGTGAGAAGCGGCGGATGGCCGACAGCGGCCGGTTCACCCAGCGGGACCTCCAGCGCATCCTGGCGCTGACCAGCCCGTTCATGCCCGACGCCCAGTACCGGATCAACATCGGGCCGAAGCTGCGCGGCGCCGTGACCCCGAACCTGGGCCGCGAGGTCACGGTGGTCGGCTCCGGCAGCCACGCCGGCGTCTACGACCGTGCGGCCTGGACCGCCATCGAGTCCGGCACCGACGACGCCCCGCTCGTCGACAAGATCGCGTCCCTGGAGTGGCTGTGACCAGCGCAGCTCACCTCCACCCGGGGACCACCTCCTGCGCCCCCGCCCGCCCGGCGGTGCCGGCACAGTGCAGTCCCTCGACCGACGCGAGGACCGGCTACGCAGTCCGCCCGCGTCCGTCCGTGCCGACCGGGGAGACATCCCGGCGGACATCGCGCGGTCGGGGGACTGCACTGTGCCGGACGTCGGCCGGGGCCGGTGCGGCCGCCGACAGGGGGGCCAGTGTCCGATGACCACGCCCCGCCCGACGGCCGCAGGTTCCACCACGTCCCCGTCCTGCTCGACCGGGTCGTCGACCTCTTCCGGGACGTCCCGGACGGGCTCTACGTCGACGCGACCCTCGGCGGTGGAGGGCACGCCCTCGCCGTCCTCGACGCCCACCCCGGCCTCCGCCTCCTCGGCCTCGACCGCGACGCCGCGGCGTGCGAGGCCGCTGCCGTCCGCCTGGCACCCCACGGCGGGCGCGTCGAGATCGTTCGTACCGGATTCGACCAGCTGGAGCGCCTCGTGAGGGAGCGCACCACGGAAGGAGCAAGTGCCGTGCTGATGGACCTTGGTGTCTCGTCGCCCCAGCTCGACGACGCGGAGCGGGGGTTCTCCTACCGCGCCGCCGGCCCCCTCGACATGCGCATGGACCGCCGTCAGGGGACGAGCGCCCTCGACGTCGTGAACGAGTACACGTACCCCCAGCTGGTGCGGGTCATCGAGACCTACGGCGAGGAGCGCCATGCCCGGCGGATCGCCCGAGCCGTCGTCGAGGCCCGTCCCATCACGGACACCGCCCACCTGGCCGAGGTGGTCAAGGAGGCCGTCCCGGCCGCGGCGCGCCGCACCGGCGGCCACCCCGCCAAGCGGACCTTCCAGGCCGTCCGGATCGAGGTCAACCGCGAGCTCGACCAGCTGACCGACGCGCTCGACGGCGCGCTGGCGGCGCTGGCCCCCGGCGGCCGGCTCGCCGTGATCTCGTACCACTCGCTCGAGGACCGTGCCGTCAAGGGCGCGCTCCGCGAGGCCGAGACCGGCGGGTGCGTCTGCCCGGCCGGCCTGCCCTGCGCGTGCGGCGCCGAGCCGACCGTCCGGCTGCTCAAGCGGGGCGGCTGGACGCCGGACGACGCCGAGGTCGAGGACAACCCGCGTGCGCGGAGCGCCCGCCTGCGTGC
>CAIYXG010000332.1 GCA_903930035.1 uncultured Actinomycetes bacterium
GCTGCTCCTGTCACCGTTGCGCGGGGCCGGACGGCCCGTCCGCAAGACCCGGCTCGCCGTCGTGGCCCCCGAGGTCCACGGACCCTTCCGGCCCGACGGCGGCCCGGTCCCCACGGGCACCGCGCTGCTCGGGGCGCTCGCCGCCGGGGCCGTGGCCGTCGTGACGGTCCCGTGGTGGGCGGCCGCACCGGTGGCACTGGTGGTCCTCGTGGCGCTGCGGGCCAGGTACGGCCAGGTGCTCCTCCGGGAGGCGGTGCTCGGCACGCTGACGCTCGCCTTCGCGTTCGTCGTGGCCAAGCAGCTCCGCAACGACTACCGCGTGGACTTCGAGTGGATGAACGCGTTCGAGGCCGCCCACGCGCCGACCATGGCGGCAGTGGCGCTCCTGGTGGCCGACCCGTTCGTGGCGCTGCTGCGCCGCCGACGCGGTGACGACGGCGGCGCCGAGGGTCAGCGCCGGGGGCGCTCGCAGACGGCGAACAGCACGAGCGTCGACGGGTCGATCGACTCGGACACGAAGAACTCCTCGTCGGTGATCCCCGACTGACCGCCGACCTGGTCGGTGTTGGTGAAGCGGTACGCGAGCCGGCGGCCCGTGGCGTGGAGCCACACGAACGCACCGCGCGGGAGCTTGTGGCGGATCCCGAGGGGGTCCAGCTTGAGCAGCTTCTCGGCCATGGCCCGACGGGTCTCGAAGTCCTCCTTGACCCGTGGCGACCCGTCGAGGCCGTAGAGCTCCACGTGCTCGAAGTGCCGCCCGAGCATGGCCCGGAGGTCCTCGGGCTCGAACAGGTAGACGTGGTACGGGTTCTCGAAGTCGGCGGGGGCGTTGGGGGTCAGGAAGAACGCCCGGCCGCCGTCGGCCAGGACGCGGGCCACCTCGGTCACGTGGTACTCGGGCTCGGTGAAGTGCTCGATCAGGTGCGACGAGCACACGTGGTCGAACGTGCCGGTGCGCAGGCCGAGGAGCGACCCGTCGGAGCAGACGGCACGCATGCCCTCGCCGCCGTGCACCCGGACCGCCGACGCCGCGGTCGCCGGGTCGTAGTCGACACCGACGAGGGTGCGGCCCTCGGCGGCGAACCCCACGGACTCGTCGCCCAGCCCGCAGCCCACGTCCAGGAAGCGTCCGTCGCCGGCCCGGGCCCGGACCTCGCGGTAGCCCGCGGCGTGCAGCGCCAGCAGGCTGTCGGGAGTCTGGCCCTGCATCGGGCGTTCACCGGTCAGTTTCACGAGGTCCTCCGCGGCCAAGGGGCGCCGCGTAGCATAGGGCCGCCCTCCCCACGCCGAACGGAACCTCGGACCCCACCACCGTGCAGACACCAGTAGCCAGCGAGGCGACGACCTCCGCCATCGCCGAGCTCGCCGCGCGGGCGGGGCTGCAGACCGTCCACATGCTGGCGTGGCGGGACCTCGACGACGACGAGGCCGGCGGCTCCGAGGTCCACGCCCACAACATCGCGTCGATCTGGGCGCAGTCGGGCCTGCAGGTCACGATGCGCACCTCTGCGGCCGTCGGCCAGCCGCCCGAGCGCGTGCGCGACGGGTACCGGGCCACCCGCTACGGCAGCCGGTACTCGGTGTTCCCGCGCTCGGCCCTGGCCGAGGTCACGCACCGCATGGGCCGCTGCGACGGGCTCGTGGAGATCTGGAACGGCATGCCCTTCATGTCGCCCGTGTGGCGCCGCGGGCCCCGGATGGTCTGGCTGCACCACGTCCACGGCCCCATGTGGGGCATGACGCTGCCGGGCCCCGTCGCCCGGTTCGGCGAGCTGCTCGAGGCCCGGCTCGCCCCGCCCTTCTACCGCCGCCAGCCCATGGTCACGCTCTCGCCGTCGTCCAAGGCCGAGATGGTCGACGACCTGGGGTTCGACCCCGACCGCGTCACCGTCGTCCCGCCGGGCGTCGACCCGTTCTTCACCCCCGGGGGCGACCGCTCCCCCACCCCGCTCGTCGTGGCGGTGGGACGTCTGGCCCCGGTGAAGGACTTCCCCCGGCTGGTGCGGATCATGGCGGCGGCCCGCGAGCGGGTGCCCGACCTGGAGCTGGTGATCGTCGGCGAGGGCTACGAGCGGCCTGTGGTCGAGGCGCAGGTCCGTGCCGTCGGCGGGCAGGACTGGGTCCGTCTGGCCGGCCACGTCACCGACGAGGGGCTCCGCGACCTCTACCGGCGCGCCTGGGCCGTGGCCTCGGCGTCCGTGCGCGAGGGCTGGGGCATGACGCTCACCGAGGCGGCGGCGTGCGCCACCCCCACCGTGGCCACCGACATCGCCGGCCACTCGGACGCCGTCGCGGTCGGCCGCAGCGGCCTGCTGGCCACCACGGACGCCGACCTCACGGGGCTGGTCGTCGACGTCATGACCGACGCGGGGCTGCGCACCCGCCTGCAGGCCGGTGCGCTCGAGCGGGCGGGCGAGCTGACGTGGGAGGCGGCCGCCCTGGACAACTTCCGCGTGCTGGCCGACGACGCCCTGCGGCGCCGGGCCGGAGGGCGACGGTGAGCGACTTCGTCCTGGGCGTCGACCTCGACGGCGTGTGCGGCGACTACACCGCGGCGTTCCGCGCCGTGGTCGCGGCCGAGCGCGGCGTCGACCCGTCCTCGCTGACCGACGAGGTCAGCTGGGACTTCGCCGAGTGGGGCCTGGACCGGGACGGGTTCCTGGCCATGCACCGGCGCGGTGTCGAGCACCACCACATGTTCCGCCACATGCCGCCCCTGCCCGGCGTGGCGGACGCGCTGTGGCGGCTGTCCGACGCCGGCGTCTGGATCCGCATCATCACGCACCGGCTGGTCACCAACTGGGGCCACGCCCTGATCGTGTCCGACACCGTGGAGTGGCTCGACGCCAACCGGATCCCCTACCGCGACCTGTGCTTCCTGGGCCGCAAGCCGGAGGTCCAGGCCACCGCCTACATCGAGGACGCGCCGCACAACGTCGAGGCGCTCCGCGCCGGCGGCAACGACGTGGTCGTGTTCGACCAGCCCTACAACCGCCACCTCGACGGGCTCCGGGCGGCGGACTGGGAGCAGGCCGAGTCCGTCATCTCGGACCTGGTCGCCGAGGCGCTCGGCTCCTACGACGCGCAGATGCCCGGCATGGACGCCGGCGCCGACCGGCTCGACCGCCGCCTCGTGCACGGCGACTGAGCGCCCGACTCAGAGCCGGGGCGGGCCGAACCGTCGCAGGGCGAAGTCCCGGACCCCGGCCAGGCGGGCCCGGGCGTCGAAGATCAGCGGCCGCGACGCGGGCCGGACGGTCCCCCTGACCACCTGGAGCAGCGTGATGCAGGTCCGGACGAACGCGTGGTACCACCCGCTCATCTCCTGCACGAGCAGCAGGGTGTTGCGCGTCTGGAGGTAGTCGACGAGGGCCACCGACGAGCCCACGTACTGGTTGGTGACGCGGGCGCCGCGCACCAGGCCGACCCGCCAGCCCGCAGCGGCGGCCCGGCGGCCCAGGTCGGCCTCCTCGCAGTAGGAGAAGTACCGCTCGTCGAACAGCCCGACCTCGTCGAGCACC
>CAIYXG010000333.1 GCA_903930035.1 uncultured Actinomycetes bacterium
CCGAGCCACGCAGCCGCAGCGTCGGTGCGGCGCGGCACGCGCCGTTCGGTGCGGGCCAGCCCGTCCCCGTTGGGGCCGACGGTCACGACCGTCCCGTGGTGGAGGAAGCGCCCGACCGTCCCGTCCGGCCAGTGGTCGAGCTCGAGGGCCCGCCGCTCCCCGGCGTCGACGAGCGGGCGCCGCGCCACGACCTGGAACCGGACGCGGTCCGTCCGGCGTCCCCGCGCGTCACCCGGCAGCACCCCGGCACCCTAGGCCGGATCGGGGTCCCGGCCCCCGAACGACCTGCCGACTCGCCAGTACCGGCGCCCGTTTTGCGCCCGTGCGCCGGGTGGACTGAACTTATGGGGCCGCTTTTCGGGGTTCGGGGAGTTCGATCCAATGGCACTCGACGTCACAACCAAGGACTGCACCGCACTGAGCGACTCTGAGGTCGCGGAGATGGCCGACCTCTGCGTGGGCGACAGCATCCCGTTCGAGCTGGGCGTCCTCTCCAAGCAGGTCGAGGAGTGGGTGCTGGTCACCCTGGTCCGCGAGGGCAACAACCTCCGGGGCTTCTCGTTCTCCACGCTCGAGCGCATCGGCGGCACGCCCTGCATCCTGCTCGGCGTGGGGGCGGTCAAGCGCACCTCCCGCCGCGACGCCGTCCTCAAGGCCCTGGTGGGGGACAACTTCCGCCGTGCGCTCATGGCCTTCCCCGACGAGGACGTGCTGCTCGGCACCCGGATGAACAACCCCGGCGCGACCGAGGCGTTCAAGCAGCTGACCGACATCATCCCCCGCTCCGGCCACAAGGCCTCGGGCGAGGAGCGGGCCTGGGGCCGCCGCCTGGCCAAGCGCTTCGGGGTGGACGCCGGCGCCTACGACGACCAGAAGTTCCGGGTCACCGGCGACGGCAGCCCGTCGCTCGTGCTGGACCACGAGAGCCTGAAGCCCGAGAAGATCCCGGCAGAGGTCTCCGGCCTCTTCAAGGGGCTCAAGGTCGCCAAGGGCGACTGCCTGGTCACCTTCGGCTGGGCCATGGCCGAGGACCTGCTGAAGTACGGCTGAGCCGTGCCCTCCGAGGCCGACCGCCTCCTCGCCGCCCGGCGCATGTGCCGGGACTTCCTCCCGGACCCCCTCCACGACGACGACGTCGACGCGCTCGTGGCTGCCGCGCTCGGCGCCCCGGCGGCGGGCAACACCTGGGCGCTCGACCTGCTGGTGCTCGACGGTCCCGAGGTCGCCCGGTACTGGGACACCACGCTCCCGGCGGCCGACCGCCCCTCGTTCCCGTGGCCCGGCCTGCTCCTGGCCCCGCTCCTGGTGGTCCCCTACGTCGACGCCGACGCCTACGTGGACCGCTACGCCCAGGCCGACAAGGCGCACACCGGCCTGGGTGGTCGGGCCGAGGACTGGACCGTGCCCTACTGGTGGGTCGACGGCGGGGCGGCGGTGATGGCGGTGCTCCTGGCGGCGGAGGGCCGCGGCCTGGGCGCCCTGTTCTTCGGGCAGTTCGACCACGAGCCGGCGGTCGCCGCCGCGTTCGGCGTCCCCGCCGGCCGCCGGGCCCTGGGCACCCTGGCCGTCGGCCGGCCGGCCGGGACGGACCGTCCCTCCCGGTCGGCCCGGCGCGGCCGCCCGGACCCCCGCGACCGGGTGCACCGGGCCCGCTGGTAGCCGGCGAAGGTTCTGGCGCCGGCCGGGCCCGCCGCTAGGGTTCGACGGCCGTCGTCGACGGTGCAGCTCGTGCCGCCGGGCCCCGGCCCGGCCGCCTCAGGGGGACTCTCAATGCGGATGCAGCGCTTCTGGTCGTGGATGGCGGTGAACCTCGGCAAGCACGCCGGGATCGTGACCGTCGTCGGACTCGTCTTCACCATCGTGATCGGGACCGGGATCACCCGCCTCGAGTTCGCGACCGGGCAGGACAGCTACCTCCAGCGCGACAGCGAGGTCTACAAGGACAACGTTGAGTACCAGAAGCTGTTCGGCGGCCAGGCCATGCTCTCGGTGGTCGAGATGGCCGAGGGCCAGACGGTCGACCAGCTCTTCACGGCGGAGAACAACGCCACGTTCGCCAGGGTCGCGGAGGAGCTGAAGACCGAGGACAACGTCCTCGGCGTGGTCAGCCCGCTGACGGCGCTCGAGTTCTCGGACCGGCTCGTGGGCGGCAAGAACCCCAACATCACCGAGTCGGTGGCCGGCAAGGCCCTCCTGGCGGCCGCCACGGCCGACGGTCAGTCCGTGGCCTCCAAGGAGGCGCTCCTGGCCGACTCCGTCGAGACGCTCCAGCGGACCGCCGCCGTGCCCCCGGAGACCCGCACGCTCGACAACCCCGAGTGGGTGAAGTTCCTGATCTACGACAACGAGGGGAACATCCGGAAGGCGCTGCGGCCGTTCTTCCCCAACGACACCCACGCGCTGACCATCACCCGGCTCGGCGGCAACCTGTCGATCGAGGAGGAGGGCGCCGCGTCCGACCACGTCGTGAAGGTCGCCAAGGGCCTGACGTTCCCGAACGCCACCGTGACCACCACGGGCGCCCCGATCCTGCTCAAGGGCATCAACGACTACCTCAAGGGCGGCATGCTCACCCTGGGCGGCATCGCGGTGGCCGTGATGGTCGTCATCCTCATGCTCTTCTTCAAGGTCCGCTGGCGGCTGCTCCCGCTCGCGGTCGTGCTCATCGGCGTGGTCTGGGCCTTCGGCCTGGCGGGCTACTTTGGGATCCCGCTCACCCTCGTCACCATCGCCGGCCTGCCGGTGATGCTCGGCATCGGCATCGACTACGCCATCCAGATGCACTCGCGGATCGAGGAGGAGGTCGTCATCGACTCCTCGCCGCACCCCATCCAGGAGGCCGCCCGCGGGCTGGGCCCGGCGCTGCTCGTCGTCACGTTCGACGCCGTGTTCGCCTTCCTGGCCATCCAGATCTCCAAGGTCCCGATGATCCGGGAGTTCGGCTGGCTGCTGACCGTGGGCATCGTCGCCATCTGCGTGTCGTCGATCATCAACCCGCTGGCCGTCCTGGGCATGCGGGAGTACCGGTCGCCGACCAAGGGCCGTGACTTCACCGAGGGCAAGCTCGGCCGGTTCGTGGAGTGGCTCGGCATGCTGCCGGCGAAGTCCGCGCTCGTCCTGGCGCTGCTGTCGGTGGTCGTGTTCGTGGTGGGCAGCATCCTGGAGCCCAAGCTCAAGCTGGAGACCGACCCCATCAACTGGGTCAACCCCGACACGCAGGTCGTCAAGGACATCCGCAAGCTCGAGCAGCCGGACTTCCTGGGCGGTTCCTCGGAGCTGGGCGTGTTCATCTCGTCCACCACCGACCGGACGCTGTTCACCCAGGAGGCGGTGGACTTCACCGACAAGGTGGCCATCGAGACCCTGGAGCAGTACCCGAACGACCTGCTGGTGGCGACGGGCATCGTCACGACGGTGTCGGACCTGCTCGAGGTCCCGGGTGCCGACCACGTCACGCCGTCGGCCGAGTCCGTGCAGGCGGCCTACGAGCTGGCGCCCAAGGACATCCAGCTCTCGACCGTCGCCAACGAGGGCAAGGACTTCAACCTCATCTACCTGACCAAGCCGGGCTCCCTGGAGGAGCGCGCCAAGATCGTCGAGCAGCTCCGCGACGACACGCCGGCCCCGCCCGGCATCCGCCTGACCCCGTCGGGGCTGGCCGTGGTGGGCGTGGGGCTCCTCGAGAACCTCGAGGCCAACCTCACCGAGCTGACGTGGCTCGCCGCCGGCCTGGTGTTCGCCTTCCTGCTGGTGCGGCTCCGGTCCCTGACCCGGGCGGTCCTGTCGATGGTGCCGGTGCTCGTGGCGTCGGGCGTGGCGACCATCGGCATCTACCTGCTGGGGATCGAGCTGAGCCCGATGACCGCCGTCGGCGGCCCGCTCGTGGTGGCGACCTGCACCGAGTTCACGTCGCTGATCCTGCTGCGCTACATCGAGGAGCGTCGCCGCGGCCACGAGCCGAGGGAGTCGATCGACATCACGGCGCGCCGCACGGGCCGGGCGTTCATCGTGTCCGCCATGACGGCCATCGCGGGCGTCGCCGTGATCTCGTTCTCGTCGCTGCCGCTCCTGCGGAGCTTCGGCATCTTCGTGGCGCTCAAGATCGCCATTGCCCTGCTCGCCGCCCTGGTGGTGCTGCCGCCGCTGATCATCTGGGCCGACGACCCGAAGCGGAACTGGGTGTCGAAGGGCATGGTCGAGAAGCCCGACGCGCCGTTCATCGAGGTCGAGAACCACAAGGCCGAGGTGGCCCCGTAGGGGTCACCCCAGCTGGTCGGCGAGCGCCTCGACGGTGTCGACCGGCGCGGCGCACGTGAAGTCCCGGCAGACGTAGGCCCGGCCCAGCCCGGGGTCGCGCCCCTCCCACAGGGGGCCGTGGCCTGCCTCGCCCCAGGCCAGGACGGTGGTGGGCCGGTAGGCCCGCGACACGACCTCGACCAGGTCGGTGCGGCCGCCGGTGACCACCACCTCGGTGGTGCCGGCCGCGGCCAGCTCCACGGCCCACAGGAGGTGGCCGAACCCCAGCGGGTGCTGGCCGGCCAGGGGGCCGTACGCAGCCAGGACCTGCCGGGCCCGGTCGCCGTAGTGGGCCTCGCCCGTGTGCGCCTCGAGCCGCAGGAGGTTGACGGCGGCGTGGCTGTTGGCCGCCGGCGTCGCGTTGTCGCTGACGTCCTTGGGCCGGGCGACCAGCGTCTCGGCGTCGTCGCCCGTCGTCCAGACCCCGCCCGCGGGGTCCCAGAACAGCGCCAGCAGGGCGTCCGCCGTGGTCCGGGCCTCGTCGAGCCAGCGGAGGTGGCCGGTGGCCTCGTACAGGCACAGGAACCCGTCGACCAGGGCGCCGTGGTCCGCCGCGTAGGCCAGGTGGCGGGCGCCGGCGTCGTGCTGCCACGAGCGCAGCCAGCGGCCGTCCTCCCGTCGCAGGTGCCGGACCAGGAACTCGGCCGTGGCCGTGGCCTCTGCCAGCCAGTCGCCCCGTCCGGTGGCCCGCGCCGCCTCGGCCAGCGCGGCCAGGAACAGCGCGTTCCACTCGGTCAGGACCTTGTCGTCGAGGCCGGGGCGCGGGCGCTGCTCCCGGGCCGCCAGCAGCAGCCGGCGCGCCTCCTCGACCTCCCGCGGCCGGGCCAGGTCGCCCCGGTGGTGCAGCCGGGACGGGATCGAGGCCCCCTCGAAGTTCCCGCCCTCGGTGATGCCCCACCAGTCGAGGGCCACGTCGGCCAGCTCCGGACGGCCGGCGGCGGCGAGCGCCTCACGGACCTGGGCGGGGGTCCAGGTGTAGAACGCGCCCTCCTCGGCGTGGTGGGCGTCCGGCGTCGGCAGCGAGTCCGCGTCCTCGGCCGAGTAGCGGCCCCCGCCGGGGTGCGACAGCGTGTCGAGCACGTAGGCGACCGTCTCGGTCAGCACCTGGAGGAACCGGTCCTCGCCGGTCGTCTGCCACGCGTGCAGGTAGGTCCGGGCCAG
>CAIYXG010000334.1 GCA_903930035.1 uncultured Actinomycetes bacterium
CGGCTGCTGCCGCACTCCGGCGGGTCGCTGCGCGTCGGCATCACCGGCGTGCCGGGCGTGGGCAAGAGCACGTTCATCGACCAGCTGGGCCTCAACCTGGTGGAGGCCGGCCACCGGGTGGCGGTGCTGGCGGTGGACCCCACCAGCTCGCGCACCGGCGGGTCGATCCTGGGCGACAAGACCCGCATGGAGCGGCTGTCGGTGTCGCCCGGTGCGTTCATCCGTCCGTCGCCCGCAGGGTCCACCCTCGGCGGCGTGACCCGGGCCACGCGCGAGACCGTGCTGGTCTGCGAGGCCGCGGGCTACGACGTCGTGCTGGTCGAGACCGTGGGCGTGGGCCAGTCGGAGACCGTCGTGGCCGACATGGTCGACTTCTTCCTGGTCCTCATGCTCTCGGGCGCGGGCGACGACCTGCAGGGCATCAAGAAGGGCATCCTCGAGCTGGCCGACATGATCGCGGTGAACAAGGCCGACGGCGACAACGCGACGCGGGCGCAGCTGGCCGCGTCGGACTACCGCATGGCCCTGCACCTCATGACCCCGGCCTCCACCACCTGGACCCCGCCGGTGCTCACGTGCTCGGGGCTCTCCAACACCGGCCTCGACGAGCTGTGGCGACAGATCGAGATCTTCCGGGAGAAGACCACGGCCACGGGCGAGTTCGAGGACCGTCGCCGCGCCCAGCAGGTGCGGTGGATGTGGTCGATGCTCGACGAGCGGCTGCGCGACGACCTGCGGGCCCGCCCGCACCTGGCGACGCTGCTGGGCGACCTGGAGCGGCAGGTCCGGTCGGGCTCGGTCACCGCCACCTCGGCGGTGGACCAGGTCTGGGGCGCCTACGTCGCCGACCGCTAGCGGCCGAGCACCGCCTCGGCGCAGCGCCGCCCCGAGAACAGCGCGCCCTGGATGGACGCCGTGTCGCGGTGGTCCCCCGCCACGAAGAGCCCGTCGGCGACCCGCACCGGCTTCTTCATGGAGAACGGCACGTCCTGCGCCGGCTGGGCGTGCGCGATGTGGTCGGTGCGGAGCAGCTCCCACCCGTCGACCTGCTCGCCCCACCACCCGCGCAGCTGGGCCCGGACGGCGTCGCCGAGCGAGTCGTCGTGGACGCCGGGGCACGCGGCGGCGATCAGCGCCCGACCGTCGGACGAGTAGGTGGGCGCGGCGCCGGTCATCATGGCCACGTTGAGCGCCGGGCCGGTGCCCTCGCCGTCGAGCAGCAGCGCCGCGCCCGGCACCGGTGCGGCGGGCGCGGCGAACCAGCAGCAGGACACCGAGTGGCCGGGCACGTCGGGCCGGCCGAGCAGGCGGGCCGCCGCAGGGCCGTCGGTCGCCACCACCACGGCGTCGGCGTCGATCCGCTGCCCGTGCCCGGTGGTGACACCGCCGCCGTCGACCTGGGCCACGGGCGTGTCGAGCCGCACCGCGCCCGGCGGCAGACGCTCGGCGAGCTGTGCGGGGATCGCCCCCATGCCGGCGGCCGGTACGCCGGCGTCGCCCTTGGCCAGGCAGCGGTAGACCAGGTCGAACATCCGGCTCGAGGTCTGCAGCTCGGGGTCCAGCTGGATGCCGCCGAAGAGCGGCCGGAACAGCCGCTCGACCGCGGCGTCGGAGAACCCCATCTCCCGGAGGTGCTCGAGGGTGGTGGTTTCGGGCGCGGTGGCCAGCTGTCGCCCGGTGCCCCGCAGGACACGCTGGCGGAGCAGGGCCACCCGCAGCTTGTCGCGGAGCCCGATGACGGGCGTGAGTGCGGTCCCGACCACGCTGGCCGGCCGGCGGAAGGGGTCGCTCACGGTGTGGAACCTGCCGCCCCAGCGGACCACGGCCCCCGGCTCGAACGCCCGGACGTCGAGCGCGTCCAGGTCCAGCTGCCGGTGGGCCTCGGGGTAGGCCGTCAGCAGGATCTGGAACCCGCGGTCGAGCAGGAACCCGTCGACCGTGTCGGTCCGGACCCGCCCGCCGACGCCGTCGGAGGCCTCGAGCACCACGACGGTCCGGCCGGCCGCATGGAGGGCGCCGGCTGCGGCCAGACCGGCCAGCCCTGCGCCCACGACCACGACGTCGGCGTGGTGCGGCTGGTCCGGGCGGCTGGTCATGGTGCCGTTCTACCGCGTGGGCGGCGCCCAGAGCGACGGCATGGATCGACGGCGACGGGTGTTGGGACGGGCATGGCTGAGCGTGAGTTGCAGGGTGCGGTGGTGGCAGTGGTCGGCGCGTCCGGCGGGCTCGGCGCCGCCGTGTGCGCCGAGCTCACGGCCCGGGGCGCCACGCTGGTGGCCTGCGGCCCGCACCCCGACCGGATCGCCGCCGCGGGTGTGACTGCCGCCAAGGTGGTCGAGCTGGACCTGCGCGACCCGGACGCCGGCGACCGGCTGGTCGCCGCCGTGGACGAGCTGGGCGGCCGGCTCGACGGGCTGGTCAACGCAGCGGGCGTGGTGGCGTTCGGCGACCTGGTCGACACCGACGACGCCGTGATCGAGGAGCTGTTCCTCACCGACGTCGTGGGTCCGCTGTGGCTCCTGCGGCGTGTGGTCCCTCTGCTGGCGGAGTCGAAGGGGTTCGTGGTCCACCTGAGTGCGGTGGTGGCCGAGCAGCCCATGGCCGGCATGGCCGCCTACAGCGCGGCCAAGGCTGCGCTCACGGCGGCCGACACCGCGCTGACCCGTGAGCTGCGCCGCAAGGGGATCACGGTGTGCGACGTGCGGCCGCCCCACACCGAGACCGGCCTGGCCGACCGGCCCCTCGCCGGCGCAGCCCCGCGCCTCAAGGAGGGCCTCGCCCCGACCGCGGTCGCCGCAGCGGTCGTGGCCGCCGTCGAGGCCGGCGCCACCGAGGTTGCCTCGACGGACTTTGCTGGCCCGGGTGGCGCCTGACCACTGCAGGTTGTCGCACGGTTCGACGATGATGACCGGGTGATCCTGCGCTCCCGTCGTGCCGCCCGCGTCCTGGCCGCAGCCCTGCTGCTGGGGCTGGTGCTCGCCGCGTGCAAGCCGGCCCCGCCGCTCGGCTCGCCGGTGCCGTCCCAGGCGCAGACGCCCAACATCCCCAACATTGCCGACCCCTCGGTCCTCCTCGACAACGGCACCTACTACGTCTACGGCTCCAACAACTTTCGTTTCACGCCGGTCACCCGCATCTCGGACCCGTTGCGGATCTACGACCTGGTGACGTGGCAGCTCAACACCACCAACGCAATGCCCACGCTCCCTGCGTGGGCCACCATCGGCTACTTCTGGGCCCCGTCGGTTGCAAAGTTCGGCAACCAGTACGTGATGTTCTTTGCGATGGGGCGCCAAAATGCGCCGGACCCCAACAACCGGGAGTGCATCGGTCGGGCAGTGGCGTCGTCGCCGGTGGGACCGTTCACACCGGAGCCGGCGCCGTTCTCGTGCGGGCTGGGCGGGACGGGCGGCGCGCTCGACCCGTCCGTGTTCACCGACGCCGAAGGGAAGCACTGGCTTCACGCCGCGTTCGGCAACACGAACTCGCCGATCTACGCGCTGCCGCTGAACGCCGCCGGCGACGCGCTCTTCGGCCGGCCGGGCGGCTACGCCGCCCACACCTCCTACCCGGTGCTCGGCCGGACGCAGCCATGGGAGGCGCCGTTCATCGAGAACCCCTCAATGGTCTTCGACCCGTCCACGGGCACCTACCTGCTGGCCTATTCGGCCGGCGACTGGAGGTCGGCCAACTACTCCACCGGTCTGGCCCGCTGTTCCACTCCCACGGGCATGTGCACCAAGCTCACGTCGGGCCCCTGGCTGTCCCGGAGCGCGTCGAGGACCGGCCCGGGCGGCCTGTCGTTCTTCCCCCGGATCGGCGGCGGCACGCTGGCGGTCTACGCGTCCTACCCGCCGGGGTCCGAGGGCACCGGTGGTCGACGCCAGGGCACGGTCCAGGGCGTGGACCTGGGCTGGTCGCCGCGGCTCACCGGCTAGTGCCCGTGCCGTCCTGCGACGCGGGCTAAATCTGACGACCCGTCAGACCGGGTTACCCTGCCGCCGTGATGCGGGCACGGAGTTCCTTGGCGACAGTGCTCCTGGTGGCGGCCGCCGCGCTGGCCAGCTCCTGTGCCGGAGCCCCGCCCCCGGTCCCCCTGGCCCCGGCCGCAGGCAAGGGGCCGGCCCTGCCCGCTCCGTCGTTCGACGTCCGTGGGGGCATCGAGCAGGTCTACGTGACGGGTGCCGTGCCTGGTGGGCCGGTGCGCCTGGTCGAGGGCGCGGTCACCGTGCGCGAGGCCGTCGCCGACCGGCTCGGCAGCATGGTGTTCCGCCAGCTGCCGCAAGGGCGGACCTACACGGTGGTCGACGTCGCCGGCGACAGGTCGCGGCAGGTACGGGTCCTGACGGTCGACGACCACCCGTCGGACGCGTTCTACCGGGCCACCTCGTTGCAGGAGGGTCTCAACTACGTCCCGACCCGTGACGGCACGCTGCTGGCCGTCACGGTGCGACCGCCGGTGGGCCAGTCGCTCTCGGACGGGCCGTTCCCCACGGTCATCGAGTACTCGGGCTACGCCGTCGCCTCGCCGCAGGACCCGCTCGCGGACCGCGTCGCCCGGCTGTTCGACCCCTCCTACGGCAGCGACCCGCTGGTCCCCGGCGGTGAGTCGGCGGTGGGCAGCCTGCTGGTGCGGCTCGCAGGGTTTGCCACCGTCTCGGTGCAGCTCCGGGGAACCGGGTGCTCCGGCGGCGAGGCCGACCTGTTCGACCTGCCCAGCCGCTACGACGGCTACGACGTCGTCGAGACGGTGGGCCGCCAGCCCTGGGTCCTCCACGGTCGGCCCGGCATGGTGGGGATCTCGTTCTCCGGCTTCTCCCAGATCGCCGCCGCCAGCACGCGCCCGCCCTCGCTGGCCGCCATCGTGCCGATGTCGTTCCTCGGCCGCTTCTACGACGTCGGATGGCCCGGCGGCGTGTTCAACGTGGGGTTCGCCGACTCGTGGATCGCCGACCGTCAGGCGTCGGCCCGCCCTGCTCCCGACCCCGGCGCACAGCCCTACGCCAACGCGCTGGTGGCGACCGACCCCTACTGCCGTGAGAACCAGCGGCTCCGGCTCCAGACGCGCAACGCGACGACCATCTTCCGGGACTCCCCGCAGATCGGCCCGGACTACCAGGCCCGCGACTTTGCCGAGATGCTGGACCGCGTCGACGTACCGACCTTCGCCCTCCTGCAGGACCAGGACGAGCAGACCAGCTCCTACGCGATGCTCGACCTGGCCCGTCTGACGTCCCGCAACCCCAGGTCCTGGGTGACGCTGACCTCGGGCCGCCACGTCGACGCCATCAGCCCGGACACGCTCGTCGACGTGTTCCAGTTCCTGGACCTCTACGTCGCCCGCCGGAGCCCGGAGGTGAAGTTCGCCGTCCCGCTCGCCTCGTCGTTCATCTGGGACGGCCCGACCTCCTTCCGGCTCCCCTCCCTGCTGGGGCTGGACCCCTGGGAGGCGCAGCGACGGTGGGAGGAGCGCCCCCGGTACACGTTCGGGGTCGAGCGCCCCGCCGCCGACGGGACCCGTTGGAGCTTCTCGGCGGCGTCCTTCCCGGCCGAGAACGCCCGGACCACTACGTGGTACCTGACGTCCGAGGGCGGACTCTCGCCGGAGGTGCCGCCCGTCGGGTCGGCCGACTACGTCTCGGACCCGTCACGACGGCCGGAGACCCAGAGCGACACCCGTTGGAGCGTCGTGCCGTCCGGCTTCGGCGCAGGGTTCATCTTGCCGGTGCTCGACCAGGACACGGTGGTCTCGGGCCCGGTGGGAGCCGACCTCTGGATCTCCTCCACG
>CAIYXG010000335.1 GCA_903930035.1 uncultured Actinomycetes bacterium
CAGCTGCTGCTCTCCGGGAAGTTCGACAAGTTCCCCCAGCTCCGTTACGCCGTCGTGGAGTGCGGCTCGTACTGGCTGGGCGACCTGCTCTGGAAGGCCGACACCACGTTCGGCGCCAACTTCAAGGTCAAGAAGCTGAGCTCGCGCACCAAGGGCCTCATCCAGCGCCTGCCGTCGGAGTACTTCGGCGACAACGTGTTCATCGGCGCGTCCACGATGAGCCCCGAGGAGATCCGCCGCCGGCACGCGAACGGCGTGGACTGCCTCATGTGGGGGACCGACTACCCGCACCCCGAGGGGTCGTGGCCCCACACCAAGGAGCGGCTCTCGACCGACTTCCAGGAGGTGTCGGTCGAGGACACCCGCCTGCTCCTGGGGCTCAACGCCATGAAGTGCTACGACCTCGACGTCGACGGCCTCACGGAGATCGCGTCACGGGTCGGCCCGACGCCCACCTCGCTCAACCAGGACCTGGACCTGCGCACGGCCGACGACGCCATCCGGACCGCCCGCTGGTGGTTCGACGCCCACGGCATGGACTGGAAGGGCTGAGGCGGTGGACACCACGCCCCCCGAGGGCCTCGCCCCGGTCCCCGTCGACGGCGCCGTCGCCGTCGTCACGGGCGGTGCCAGCGGCATCGGCCGCGTCGTCGTCGAGGCGCTGCTGGACCAGGGCGCCACGGTCTACGTGGCCGACGTCGAGCAGGCGGCGCTGGAGGCGGCCGTCGCCGAGCTGGCCGGCCGCGGCCCGGTGGTCGGCGCCCTCCTGGACGTGACCGACGAGGTCGCGACCGAGGCGCTGGCCGAGCAGGTGTTTGCCGAGCACGGCCGCTGCAACTTCCTGTTCCTGAACGCCGGCGTCACGTCGGGCGGCGGCGGCCTGCCGTGGCAGCAGGAGCCCAACGACTGGCGCTGGTGCCTGGGCGTGAACGTGGTGGGCGTGGGCATCGGCGTCTCGGCGTTCGTGCCGCGCATGATCGAGTCGGGCGCCCCCGGGCAGGTCGTCCTCACCGGGTCCAAGGACGGCGGTATCGCGCCGGTCCCGACGGCGTCGGTCTACGCGGCGTCCAAGGCCGCAGTGAGCTGCTTCGCCGAGGCCCTGCAGCACAACCTGGTCGCCCAGCAGACCCAGGTGCGGGCGTCGGTGTTCTACCCGTCCGGCGGGCTCATGGACACGGGCCTCTACACCGCGGCCCGGAACCGGCCGGCCGGCCTGGAGCGGACCGGCCAGGGCACGGGCCGCGCGTCCATGACCTTCGACCAGCTCAAGGAGCGGGTGGCGCAGGCGACCGGCAAGGAGCCGCCGGTCGCCGACCTGCCCGAGCTCGGACGGTTCGCCGTGGCGGGTGCCGCCCGGCGAGACTTCCTCATCGCCAAGGAGCTCGACGCCAGCGCCGAGCTGCTCCACCGCCGGGCCGACGCCGTCGGCCAGGCCCAGCTGCCGCCTCCGCACGTCATGGGACTCTGATGACCGACCTCGTCTACAACCCGTACGCCTTCGACCTCCACGAGGACCCCTATGCCGTCTACCGGCGCCTGCGCGACGAGGAGCCGGCGTACTGG
Source organism: uncultured Actinomycetes bacterium (assembly GCA_903930035.1). GTDB lineage: Bacteria > Actinomycetota > Acidimicrobiia > Acidimicrobiales > Microtrichaceae > CAJANQ01. The sequence continues at coordinate 1,564 of CAIYXG010000335.1, forward strand.
AACGACGAGCTGGAGTTCTGGGTGCTGAGCCGGTTCGACGACGTGCTCGAGGGCTTCCGCGACTACGAGACCTTCATCTCGTCGGAGGGCATTGCGCTCGAGGCCCGCCGGGGCGGCGCCCGCGGGGCGAACATGATGATCGAGGTCGACCCGCCCGACCACACCGTGCTCCGCAAGACGGTCAACCGGGTCTTCACCGCCCGCCGCGTGGCCGAGCTGGAGCAGGCCACGCGCGACATCGTGCGCGACTACGTCGACGCCTTCGCCGGCCGCGGCGAGGCCGACCTGGTGGCCGAGCTCACCGGCCCGTTCCCGATGGACGTCATCTCGGCGGTCATCGGCGTGCCCGACGAGGACCGCGAGATGCTCCGGCAGTTCGCCGACAAGCTCCTCATCCGCGAGGACGGCCAGATGAAGATCCCCGACACCACGATCGAGGGGATGTTCGAGCTGCTCGGCTACTTCCAGGACGACATGGCGCGCCGTCGTCAGGGGCACGGCACCGGGCTGTTCACCGAGCTCGCCCAGCTCGACGTGGACGGCCGCCAGCTCACCGACCAGGAGCTGCTCGGGTTCTGCCTGCTGTTCATCGTGGCCGGCCACGAGACCACCACGAAGATGGTGGCCAACGCGGTCGAGCTGCTGTCCCGGCACAAGGACCAGCAGCAGATGCTCGTCGACGACCCGGGCCGGATCCCCGGCGCCGTCGAGGAGGTCCTGCGGTTCCACAACTCGACGCAGTACATGCACCGGACGTGCGCCAAGGTCCACGAGGTCCACGGCCGGACCATGCAGCCGGGCGACTCCGTGCTCCTGCTGATCGGGGCGGCCAACCACGACGAGCGGGAGTTCGGCCCGACCGCCGAGGTGTTCGACATCACGCGCACGCCCGAGCGGAACCTGGCGTTCGGCTACGGCGCCCACTACTGCCTGGGAGCGTCGCTCGCGCGCATGGAGGGCCGGGTCGCGCTCGAGGAGATCTACCGGCGCCTGCCCGACATCGACGTGGACCACGACCACAAGGTCAGGTTCCACAGCGGCAACGTGACCGGGTGGACCTCGCTGCCGGTGCGGTTCAGCCCCGCAGGCTGACCACCGACCGGGCCGCCGCCCGCATCGCCGGCTCGAACGCCCAGTAGTCGTAGTCCGTGTGCCGCCGCGCACAGGCGGGTACCTCCCGGAACCTCGGGCACTCCTTGACCGCGTCCAGGACGGCGAGCCAGAACTGGCCGGTGCAGACGCCGTCGAACTGGGCGCACCAGCTGGTGGTGCGGGGCACGAGCGGGGCGGGCACGTAGGGGCGGCGCGGCCCCAGGATCCCATGGCCCGAGGGGATCTCCGTGTCGGGCGCCACCATCCACGGGCCGACGACGAACCCCGGGTCGCCGAAGACGTGGACGGCCGCCACCCGGTCGAGCAGGTGGGGCGGCAGGAGGGCGAGTCCGCGCATGACGGCCTCGGCGCCCTGCGAGATGCCGGCCACCACGAACACCTGCTCGGGACAGCGCTCGTGCAGCGTGCCGAGCACGCTGGCGAGCTCGTCGGCGCCGAGCCGGACCGACTCGATGAACCCGCCGATCACCGGCAGGTCCGTCGCAGGGACGGCCCGGGTGTCGAGGCCGGCCATGAGGCCGCCGGGCACGGCCGGGTAGCCGCCCTCGTCGACCGTGCCGTCGGCGTCGAGGTCGCCGAGCTCGAGGGTCCCGACGGCGAGCCCGGGCGCCTCGGCCGCCATGCCGTCGCGGAACCGCTGCTGGGCGGCCCGGGCCTCGCCGCTGCGGACCGGCATGGAGCTCCCCCGGGCCCAGAGCATCGTGGCGTCGGCGCACGGCCCCTCGGGCACCGTGAACAGGCCGCGGGGCGCGACCGGCGTGCAGCCGGCGGCGAGCACGAGCCCGGCGCACAGCACGGTCAGGGCGGTCCGTCGCGGGGTCACGGCCCGACGGTAAGGGAACAGGGACCGGGGGTCCACCACCGGGTGCTGCGCCGCGGCGTGGCCGGCTCGCCCTCGCCAGCGCCGCCGTGGCGCGGCAGACTGGCACGCATGACGACGAGCTTCACCCGCATGGACGAGTCCACCGCCGAGCAGTGGAACGTGATCATCGAGGAGACCATCGCGGCCCAGCCCCGTGTGGCCGAGCAGGTGCTGGACATGCTCCGCCAGCTCGAGGGGATCACCGACGGGTTCTCCTGCAACCAGCTGGTGCACGCCCTGCAGACCGCCACGCTGGCCGAGCGGTCCGGGGCCGACGACGAGGTGGTGGTCGCGGCGCTCTGCCACGACATCGGCAAGCTGATCTCGGTCCCCAACCACCCGCGGATCGCCGCAGAGATCCTGCGTCCGTACGTGCGGCCCGAGGTGTTCACGATGATCCTCGTGCACCAGGACTTCCAGGGGAAGCACTACTACCACCACCTGGGCGGCAACCCCGACGCCCGCGACCAGCACCGCGACGCCCTCAGCGCCGAGGAGTGGGCGCTCGCCGAGCGGTTCGCCGACGAGTGGGACCAGCGTGCGTTCGACCCCGACGGCGAGACCTACCCGCTCGAGCACTTCGAGCCCAAGGTCCGCGCCGTCTTCGCCAACGCCAAGATGCTCTGATGTACCCGAAGTGCCCGCTCTGCAACAGCCAGGACTGCGAGCGGATGACCCGCCAGTACAGCGTGTGGTTCCGCTGCCGGAAGTGCGACTACCAGTTCCAGTGGGACTTCTGAGCCAGCCCTGACCTCGCCCTGCGCCTTCTGGCCCCGGGCGCGACTCCCGCCCGCCCGGCCGGGGCCGGACGGGCGGGCCGTCGGGGGGAGCTGCGCAGGGTGCCCTGCGCCGGGGCGGGTCAGTTGCCGCCGTCGCCGGGCGCCTGGCCCTCGGCCGGGGGCGGGCCGTCGGGACCCCCCGTGCCCGGGCCGTCCATGCCAGGACCACCGTGCCGGCCGCCCCGGCCGCCGGGACCACCGTGGCGCCCGCCGGGGCCGCCGTGGCGGGGCCCGTTGTTGACCATCTCGGTCACCCGCTCCTTGGTCCGGGACTTGCGCTGCTCGCCCTGCTCGGCGGTGATCGTGCCGTCGGCGACGGCGGCGTCGACCTTCGCGTTCATCTTGGCCACCAGTGCGTCGACGACCTTGCCGGGGTCGACGTTGTTGGCCTTGGCGACGTCGGCCAGGGTCGTGCCGTCCTTCAGCTGGGCCTCGAGGTCGGCCGCGGAGATACCGATCGCCGCCGCGGCGGTGGACAGGAACTCCTCGCGGCGGGCGTCGCGCTCGGCGTCGTGCTCGGCCCGCTGCTCCTTCACCTTCGCCTCCAGCGCCGCGGTGACCTTGTCGGCCTGGGCCTGGGTGAGGGTGCCGTCCTTCACCAGCGCGTCGAGGACGCCCTTCAGCACCTGCTGCGGGCCGCGGCCGTCACGCGGGCCGCGCGCTCCGTCCTGCGACGCGCCCGGCTCGCCGGCGACCGCCGTGGTCGACGGGGTCGACGCGGCACCGGCGGTGCCGAGCGGGTTGAGCGCAGCGGCTGCGAGCCCGGCGGTGCCGGCGGTGCCGGCGAGTGCGAGACCTGCGACCAACTTCTTGGACCTGGAAACTGCCATGGGGTGAACTCCTTTGTTCGGGGACACCAGCAGTCTCCGACCCGCAGGTAAGACGCCGACGTGAGCGGGTTGGGACTTCGGGCAGACCCCGCACGGCCGCGGTCCCTCCCGGTGCCGGCGCCAACGTCGGGGAAGCCGGGCCGGGCGCGCCGGGTTGGGCCCGGCATGACCTCACGAGACGTTGCCGAGCTCCTGCCCGCCCAGCGCGCCGTCGAGGGCGACGGGTTCATCGTCCGCCGGCCGTTCCCGACCCTCCAGCGCTCGTACATCGACCCGTTCCTGCTCTGGGACCACATGGGTCCCGTCGAGCACGGTCCGGGCGAGGGGGTCGGCACGCCGCACCACCCGCACCGCGGGTTCGAGACCGTGACCTACCTGCTCCGGGGCGAGCTGGAGCACCGCGACAGCCTGGGCAACCACGGGTTCCTGGGCGAGGGCGACACGCAGTGGATGACTGCCGGCCGGGGCGTGATCCACAAGGAGGGGCCGAGCGAGGCGTTCAAGGACCGCGGCGGCACCCTCCACGGCCTGCAGCTGTGGGTGAACCTGCCGGCGGCCGAGAAGATGCGGCCGGCGGCGTACCAGGACATCCGGGCGACCGAGGTCGCCGTCGTGGAGCCGTCGGCGGGGGTGACCGCCCGCGTGATCGCAGGTGAGGCCTTCGGGGTCGAGGGGCCCGGCCGCACGGTGACGCCCATCAACTACGTCCACCTGACGCTCGCCCCCGGGGCGGTGGCCCGCACCGCCGTGCCCGGGGACCACAACGTCGTGGCCTACCCGCTCGTCGGGTCGTTCGCCGTCCCGACCGTCGGCGGGGACCCGGTCGTGGTCCCCGAGGCCGTCATGGCGGTCTTCGGGCCGGGCGACGAGGTCGAGCTGCGCGGCCCCGACGCCGGCGGGCCGGCCGAGGTCGTCCTGCTGACCGGCCAGCCGCTCAACGAGCCCGTCGTCCGGGAAGGGCCGTTCGTCATGAACACCCGGGCCGAGCTGCTGCAGGCGTTCGAGGACTACAGCGCCGGGCGGTTCGTCGAGGCCTGACCCCGGCGCGGGTCGCCACAAGACCCCTTGCTCGCGGTACGAACATGTGTTCGTATTGTCCTCCGTCCAAAAACCGGGGGAGGACCGCATGGGGACCACAGAAGTACGAGCCGCACTGTCGATCGCGGTGCAGATCGGCCAGCCCGTCCTGCTGTGGGGGGACCCCGGCCAGGGCAAGACCTCGGTGCTGCTCCAGGTGGCCGCGACGCTCGGCCGGCCCTGCGAGGTGGTCGTCGGGAGCATCCGCGAGGCGTCGGACTTCGCGGGCCTGCCCATGCGGGTGGGCGACGCGGTGTCGTTCGTGCCGCCGGCCTGGGCCGTCCGGTGCGTCGAGGAGCCCCGCACGGTCGTGTTCCTCGACGAGCTGACGACCGCACCCCCGTCGGTGCAGGCCGCCATGCTGCGCGTGGTCCTGGACCGGGAGGTGGGCGACCTCCGGCTGCCGGACACGGTGTCCTTCGTGGCCGCGGCCAACCCGCCCGAGTCCTCCGCCGGCGGCGACGACCTGTCGGCACCCCTGGCCAACCGCTTCTGCCACCTGGACTGGGAGGTCGAGGCCCGTGACTGGGTGGCGGGCCTGGTCGGCGGCTGGCCCGCGCCGGACCTGCCGCGGGTCCCGGCCGACCACGCCGCGCTCGTGCACCGGTGGGAGGCACTGCTCGGCGGGTTCGTCACCGCCCGCCCGGCGGCGCTGTCGTCCGTGCCGGATGACGCCGGCGGCATGGGCCGGGCCTGGCCGTCGCCGCGGGCCTGGGCCGCCGCC
>CAIYXG010000336.1 GCA_903930035.1 uncultured Actinomycetes bacterium
ATGTCGTCCCGGTCGAAGCCCACGGCCGCCACGTGCCGCTTGTGCGGCACCACCAGGTCCTCGAAGAGCCAGCAGTCCGACATGGGCGCGTCGTCGGAGTACTCGATCTCGTAGCGGGTGCCGCCCACGAACTCCATCCGGGCGATGCCGCGACGCTCCACCCGGGGGCCGGCGGCGCGGTACTTCTCGGGGAGCCAGCGCTGCCACAGGTCGGGCGGCTCGACCACGTGGTCGTCGACGCTCACGATCATCGGGATCTCGCCGTCCGTGCTGGCGGCGCCGCTGAGTTCCTCGGTCACGGTCACGTGGGTCCTCCAGGTCGAGTGGGTGGATGGTACGTCCGGTGGCTCCTGGCCGCCCTGTCGTGGGCCGCCGGCGTCGTGGCTAGAGGACGGGCAGCGTGCTCCGGCCGTCGGTGCCCCACCACGACGCCGTGAGGGTGAAGCCCTCCCACGAGCTGGTCGGGACCATGAACTCGAACGACCGCCGGTACCCCGTGTGGAGGATGCGCCACTCCCCTCCCCTGCGCTCGTAGGTGTCCTCGTAGAACGCCGCCCCCATCAGGACGAAGTTCCACTCGGAGTCCAGCACGACGTCCTCGAGGGCCCAGGTGGCGGTGGCCGTGTCGCCGTCGAGCGAGATCTCCGGGTGGTGGACACGGTGGCTGGAGTGGAACTGCTCCCGTCCCATGTTCTTGGAGATGAACTCGACGATGGCGTCCCGGCCCTCGTAGGTGTAGTTGCCGCCGCTGTAGGACGCCGTGGCGTCCTCCCACAGCACGTCGGGCAGGTGGGCCCAGTCCTTCTGGTCGAGGCAGCGCAGGTAGGCGTACTTGACCCGCTTGACCTCCTCCATGTCGCACAGCTCTTCGGGCGTCACGCAGTCCTCCGGCGTCGGCTTCGGTGGTCGGCCACCGTAGTGGGCACGGGTAGGTTCGGCGACGGACACGGGCGACCCGGGGGGCACCGACATGACCACGAACACGAACGCGGCGGTCGACGCGCTCCTGCAGGAGATGACGCTCGACGAGAAGGCGGCGCTGACGGCCGGCACCGACATGTGGCGGGGCCCCGGCGTCCCACGGCTCGGCCTCTCGCCGCTCAAGACCAGCGACGGGCCGGCCGGCGTCCGTGGCGAGCGGTGGGTCCACTCCACCTCGGCGTGCACGCCGTGCGCCACCGCGCTCGGGTCCACGTGGGACCCGGGCACGGTCGCCGCCGTGGCCCGTGTGCTCGCCGAGGAGTGCGCGTCCAAGGACGTCGACGTCCTGCTCGCCCCCACGGTCAACCTCCACCGGCACCCGCTGGCCGGGCGCAACTTCGAGTGCCTGTCCGAGGACCCCCTGCTGACCGCCGAGCTCGCGGTCGCCCACGTCCGGTCGCTCCAGGAGGCCGGGACCGCCGCCTGCATCAAGCACTTCGTGGCCAACGACAGCGAGTTCGAGCGCATGACGATCAGCTCCGAGGTGGACGACGTCGCACTGCGCGAGCTCTACCTGCTGCCCTTCGAGCGGGCCGTGCAGGCAGGCGTGGCGGTCGTGATGTCGGCCTACAACCGGCTCAACGGGACGTGGTGCTCGGAGCACCCGTGGCTCCTGACCGAGCTGCTGAAGCAGGAGTGGGGCTTCGAGGGCATGGTCGTGTCCGACTGGTGGGGCACCTACCAGGCCGACGCGGCGGCGGGCGGGCTCGACATGGAGATGCCCGGCCCGCCGGTGCACCTGGGTCCGGTGCTCGCCGAGAAGGTGCGTGCGGGC
>CAIYXG010000337.1 GCA_903930035.1 uncultured Actinomycetes bacterium
GCGTCGAGGCCGGCGACACGGTCCGAGGTCTCGGTCCGGGCCGTGAGCATCAGGACCGGGGTGCGGTCGCCCTCGGCCCGCAGGACGCGGCACACGGTGAGCCCGTCGACCGCCGGCATCATGAGGTCCAGGATCCACAGGTCGGGCGGTGCCGCCCGCCCCTGCTCGAGGCCGTCGGCCCCGTCGGTCGCCGTCGTGACCGAGTAGCCCTCCAGGGTGAGTGCACGCTCGAGGGCCTCACGGATCGCCCGGTCGTCGTCGACCACGAGGATGTTCGTCACCGCACCATCGTGTCCCATGGCCCCCCACTCTGCGTGGAACGGCCAAGAACCCGGTGGGCCGCGGGTAAGAGCCGGGTGGGAACGGGCCCTAGCGCTGGTCGAGCAGGCGGGCCGCGGCGTCGGCCACGTCGTCGGCGAGCAGGAGGCTGCCGGACACCGTCAGGTGGCGGTCGTCGTAGTAGCGCCACGTGCCGTCCACCCAGACTGCGCAGCGGTCCCGGTCCGGGCCCTGGTCGCAGAGCGGCCCGAACGGGTCGACCACCGCCACGCCCGGGCCCACCAGCACGCGCTGCTCCGCCGCCCAGACCTGGGCCCGGCGGGCGGACGCAGCGGCCCGGGGCGGCGCCGGCAGGTCGGGCCGCGGCCGCAGGAGCGAGAGCTGGTCGCGCGGGAACCTGCCCTCGAACGCCGGGGGCGCACCCACCCACAGGACGGGGACCCCGAGCGCCTCCAGCCGGGCGACGGTGGTGGCGAGCGCGTCGGCCCACTGCGCCACCGCATCGTCGGCCGAGACCGGGTGGGTGCCGTCGGGGCGGGCGAGCTCCTCCTCGGCCAGCGCCGCGGTGGTGTAGGCGGGCGAGTCGGCGGACAGGACGACCAGGTCCGGGTCGACCTGTTCCACGAGCGCCCACGCACGCTGCTGCCACTCCTCGCAGGCCGGCGAGTGGACCGGTGCCCGGACCAGGAACGGGCAGCCCGACCGGGTCCACTGCACGGTGCCGTAGCCGAGCCGGTCGGCCGCGGCGACCACCGCCGGGGCGGCACTGTCGGCCGTCAGGTCGCCCAGGACGAGCCACGTGCCGGCGGCGGTGCCCGGCGGACGCGTCGTGCAGACCTCGCCCGGGAACTCGACGTCGTTGTCGCGGTTGAAGACGTGGCAGCCGACGTTGCGGCCGTTGGGCAGGTCGTACCAGCCGTCGGGCTCTACGAGCCCCCAGCCCCGCGACGACCCGAGCAGGACCCCGGCGCCGACCACGGCCACCCCGCCGATGCAGACCGCGCCCAGCCGCACGGCCCGCCGGCCCACCACCCGCGTGTCGAGCCGGACCGGCTGCTCCACCCAGCGGTGGGCGGCCCACGCCGGGAGCAGCGACAGTGCGCCGGCGGCGAGCGGGGCGGCCCACGACCGGGGCCAGACCACCACGGCCAGCACGATCAGCGGCCAGTGCCACAGGTACCAGGAGTACGAGCGGTCCCCCAGCCAGACCGCCGGGCGGACCGAGAGCCCACGGGTGACGAGCGTCGGGCGGGCACCGGCGGCGATGACGGCCGCCGTGGCGACCACGACCACGACGGTGGCCGGCCCCGGGAACGGCAGCCCGGGGTCCAGCCGGAGCGCCACGACGACCAGCGTCGCCAGCCCGGCCGCGCCCAGCAGCTCGGCGACGGCGCGCGGGACGCGCTCGACGTGCCGCCAGCCCAGGGCCAGGAGCGCACCGGCGCCGAACTCCCACAGGCGGGCCGGGGTCCCCAGGAAGGCCAGGCGAACCGGCGCCTCGGCGCCGCCCGGGCGCCAGCCGCCGTAGAGGGCGAGCATGAGGGCGAGCGACGCCGCGCTGACGACCGCCACCGCCACGACCATGGCTGCTCGCTCGCGGCGGAGCCGGCCGCCCAGCCAGGCGGCCGCGGCCAGCCCCAGCGGGAGCACGACGTAGGTCTGCTCCTCCACCGAGAGCGACCAGGTGTGCAGGAACGGGTTCTGTGCCGCAGTGGCGTCGAAGTAGCCGGTCCGCAGGTAGAGGAAGACGTTGGCGACGAAGGCGTTGGCGGCGAGGGCCGTGCGGACCGCGAACTGCTGGGGCCCGAACGGGCTGAGCACCAGGACGCACAGGAGCAGCACCACGACCGTCATGAGCGCCAGCGCAGGCAGCAGCCGGCGGGCCCGGCGCGCGTAGAAGTCCCGGAACGAGGTCCGGCCCGTGCGGTCCCGCTCCCGCAGGAGCATCGCCGTGATCACGAACCCCGAGACCACGAAGAAGACGTCCACGCCGACGAAGCCCGCCCGGAGGAAGGTGCCGAGCGGCGAGCCGGAGCGGGTCCCGCCGACGGGGCTGCCGCCGACGTGGAAGGCCACGACCATCAGGACGGCGAGCGCCCGGAGCCCCTGCACGTCGGCACGGCGGTGCGTGCCTGCCCCCGGTGTCACAGGTCGATCGTACCGTCCACCCCGGAGAACCTCTCCTGCGGCGGACCCCCGGTGGGCCGCCGCAGGGACCCGTGTCACACCCGTCTGGGACACTGGTCCTTGTCGGAACACCGGCACACAGCAACGACAGCCTCAGGAGGTGATGTACAGATGATCCAGCAGTCAGGGAGCACGCCGATGTTCCTTTCCGGCGCCCGGCCGCACCTGTACGTCCCCAGGATGTCGGACGCTCCCGGTCCGCGTTAACCCGCGGCACGGTCCTCGGTCCTGGCACTCGACGCCACCTTCTGAGCTTTCGTCGACGCCCAGCGCCCGGGTGACCTCTCCGGTACCCCCCCCCCTTCTCTTTTCCTTCCTTCCGGGCGCCCGTCCGGAACCTCGAAC
>CAIYXG010000338.1 GCA_903930035.1 uncultured Actinomycetes bacterium
GTCGGCCACCGCCACGGGGTCGACCTTCCGGGGGCCCACGACCGTGTACGGGACGCCTGGCTTCTTGGGTGCAGTGACCGCCGGGCTGCTCGGCGGTTCGCCGGGTGCTGCCGGGACCTCTGCCCCGTCCTGGCCGCCGTCGCCGGGCGGCGGGTCAGGGGCCGGCGGAGCGGTGGTCGTGGGGGCCGCCGGGTCGGGCGGCGCCACCTGGGCTCCGGCCATGGAGGACGTGCCCACCGCGACCGTGAGCGTGAGGGCTACCACGGACGCGACGCGGCGGGACGCCGTCGACCGTGTGGTGCTGACCAGACTCATGACCGTAGGACTCCCCACCGATGCGGCTCGACCGACCGTGGCGGCCGACCGCGGCTTGTCAGGGTAGGCGGAAACCGCACGAAAAACTGTGCTGGGCGGCCGCACAACAGCAGGACCCCTGCCGCAGCAGGGGTCCTGAGGAGAGCGGGTGAGGAGAATCGAACTCCCGTATTCAGCTTGGGAAGCTGATGTTCTACCATTGAACTACACCCGCGTGGCCTGCTGGGCAGGCGCCGTCAGGGTAGTCGCGCCAGCGTCCTCGGGTCACAGCCGGACCCCGGCGCCCGGCGCTCTAGGTCCTTCGTCGGGCTGGTGGTTAGCCTCGCCCGATGCCTGATCTGGTGGAACAGCTCCGGAGCGTGGTCGACCAGACCTACGTGGTGGCCTTCTCCGCCCGCTGTGGCTCCACCCTGGTGACCGCCGACCTTGCCCGGGCCCAAGTGGGCCGTCCGACCGAGTACTTCCAGGCCAAGGAGGTCGATGCGTCGGGGAAGTCCGTCGCCGAGTACGTGCTGCGGACCGTGTCGGTCGCCTCCGTCGACGGCCTCTTTGGCTGCAAGGTGAGCTGGGAGCAGGGTGCGTCGCTCCTCCGGCGGCTGGCCGACGAGGGTGCGGTGGCCCGGGGGACGACCTTGGACGAGCTGTTCCCGAACGTCCAGTTCCTCCACCTCACCCGCACCGACGTGCTGTCGCAGGCCGTGTCGTGGTGGCGCGCCCGCGTCACCGGCGAGTGGCACCGGCTGGCCGGGAGCGACGGACCGGTGCCACCCGTCCCGCCCTTCGACGTGGCTGCCGCGGCGAACCGCTACCTGCAGATCTCGGCCGAGACCAACCTCTGGAACGAGTGGTTCCGGCGCCGCCAGGTGGAGCCCTACCGGCTGGTCTACGAGCAGTGGTGCGAGGACCGTGCCGCAGGGGTGGCGTCGGTGGCCGCCTTCCTGGGTGTCGTGCCGCCGTCGCCGGTCCCGGTCCCCGAGGACCTCCAGGTCCTGCGCGACGAGTGGTCGACGGTGGCGCGCGAGCGCCTCTGGAACTACCTCGCCGAGCCGGCCGACCCCTACTGGGTGGGACTCGCCCGGGGGGAATGACCGACGGTGCCGCTCGGCTACCGTGCCCACCGTGATCCTCTCCGACCGCACCATCCGTGCCGAGATCGAGGCTGGCCGGATCGTCATCGACCCCTTCGACCCGTCGATGGTCCAGCCCAGCTCTGTCGACCTCCGTCTGGACCACCGGTTCCTGGTGTTCCGCAGCCACACCCGGCCCGTGATCGACGTGAAGGAGGACCTCACCGACCTGACCGAGCCGGTCGAGGTCGACCCTGACGGTGTGTTCGTGCTGCACCCGGGCGAGTTCGTCCTGGGCTCCACCGCCGAGCGCGTGGCGCTCCCCGACGACCTTGTCGGGCGGATCGAGGGCAAGAGCTCGCTCGGCCGGCTGGGCCTGCTCATCCACACCACGGCCGGGTTCGTGGACGCCGGGTTCCAGGGCTACCTGACCCTGGAGCTGTCCAACGTGGCCACGCTGCCGATCACGCTCTACCCGGGCATGAAGATCGGCCAGATCTCCTTCCTGCGGATGGACGGCCCGGCCGAGACGCCCTACGGGTCCGGGGCCCTCGGCTCCAAGTACGCCGGCCAGGTCGGTCCGACCGCCAGCCGCTACTGGGAGAACTTCGGCAGGTAGCGGCTGCAGTGTTGGAGGCGCGGTGGCCCGTGTCCCACACTCTGTCCCATGACTCGTGAGCTCGGACCCCTTGGCGACGGCGTACCCGTCGTGCTGATCCACGGCGGCTTCAACGAGCTGCAGGGACCCAACTCGATCAAGTCCCGGTGGCTGCCCGCACTGCAGGACGGACTCTGGTACCACGGCGTCTCCCTGGACCCCGACGACGTCGGCGTGGTGTTCTTCGGCGACCTGTTCCGCAACGACCCCGAGGTCCCGGACTCGCCGCAGTACCTGGCAACCCGTCGGGAGGTGGCGCTGTCGCTGGAGGAGCTGGGCGACGAGGACGTGCTGGGCGTGGTGAACCAGGCGGTCAACACCGCCGCCTTCGAGCGGACCGTGGACATGGTGACGACCATGAGCGCCACCCCTGACCTGGCCGAGCGGATCGGCGAGCGCTACGACCGGGTCGTCGGGCCGCGCACGAAGGTGGTCGTCGCCCACTCCATGGGCACGGTGGTGGCGTGGACCGCGCTGTGCCACCGGCCAGGGTCGTCGGTCCACACGCTCGTGACGCTGGGCTCGCCGCTGGGCTCGCCCATGGTGTTCGACTCCCTCGACCCGCTGCCCGTCGACGGTCGTGGCGCCTGGCCGGGTCCGGTGCAGCGCTGGGTGAACGTGGCCGCCGTGGGCGACAAGGCGTGCGGGGTCCCGCGGCTGGCCGAGAAGTTCGGCGACCGCGTGGAGGACCGTCAGGTCGACAACGGCGTCCGGGCGCACAACCCCGAGCCGTACCTCAACAACGCGGTGACCGGCGAGGCCGTCGCCGCCGCGCTCCAGGGCTGAGCGGCGGGGTCCTCAGGGTCGGCGGCGCCGCCGGACGTCGGCGCCCACCGAGCTGACCTCGGTCACTGCCGCCACCAGCCGCTCCGGCTCCACCGGCCGGGCCACCGTCAGGTCGGCACCTGCGGCCGTGGCCGTGGCCGCACCGACCGGGTCGTCGACCAGGACCACCAGCGCCGCGTCGCGGACCTGGGGCTCGGTGCGGGCGCGCAGCTCGCCCACCAGCGTCGCGGCGGCGTCGTCGTGGCCGGGCGGGAGGGCCACCACGCAGACCGCGACGTCCTCGTCGCGCAGGGACCGCACCACGGCGTCGCCGGGGCCGCACGTGGCCACGGTGAAGCCCGCCGACGTCAGGACGGTCGCCACCAGTGCGGCGGCGTCGGCCCGCTCGTCGACCACCACCACCCGCGCCCCGGCGGCAGCGTCCTCCGGGGCGCCGGCCCCGCCGGTCAGCGGGACGTCGCTCAGGACGTCTGCTCGAGCGGGTTCTGGGCGAGCGGCTCGGCGTTCTCGAGCGCCTCGAGGACGTGCATCGCCAGGTCGCCGACCTTGACCTGCTCCTCCTCGACGCCCTGCGCCTTCACGCCGTCGTCGATCATCACGTAGCAGAATGGACACGCCGTCGCGATCCGGGAGGCGCCGGTGGCGAGCAGCTCCTGGGAGCGCTCGATGTTCACCTGCTTGCCGATGTGCTCCTCCATCCACATGCGGGCGCCGCCGGCGCCACAGCACATGCCCTTGGTGCCGTTGCGGCTGGCCTCGACGA
>CAIYXG010000339.1 GCA_903930035.1 uncultured Actinomycetes bacterium
ACAAGTTCGTCGCCGGCATCGCGGCGTTCGGCCTGGCGCTGCTCTTCTTCATGGCGGGCTACGAGATCGACTTCGCCGCCCTCAAGGGCCGGCCCCTCAACCGGGCGCTCGGCGGCTGGGGCATCTCCGTGGCGCTCGGGCTGGGCATCGGCCTGGCCCTGATGCTGAGCGGGTTCGTGCTCTCGAGCCTGCTGGTCGGGCTGGCCCTCACCACCACCGCCATCGGCACGCTCCTGCCGATGATGCGCGACCGGGGCCTGCTCGGCACGCCGTTCGGCGACCTGCTGAGCGCCGCAGGTGCCGTCGGCGAGTTCGGCCCCGTGGTCGCCGTCACGCTGCTGCTCAGCGCCGGCGAGCCCGGCCACCAGGCCGCCGTCCTGCTGGGGTTCGTGGTCCTGACCGTCGTGGTCGGCTGGGTCGCCGTCAACCACCAGCCCGACCGGGCCTCGAACTTGGTCGACAAGCACCTGCACTCCTCCAGCCAGCTGCCCGTCCGCCTGGCGATCCTGCTGGTCGCGGGGCTGGTCGTGCTGGCCACGCAGCTCGGCCTCGACAACCTGCTCGGCGCCTTCGCCGCCGGGATGATCGTGCGGCTCGCCCTGAAGCCGGAGCACGCCAAGGTGGTCAGCTCCAAGCTCGACGCTGTGGCGTTCGGGTTCTTCATCCCGGCGTTCTTCGTGGTCAGCGGCGTGAAGTTCGGCCTGGACGAGCTCAAGGAGCCCAGCACGCTGGTGCGGGTCCCGGTCTTCCTGGCCCTGCTGCTCGTGGTGCGGGGCCTGCCGGCCCTGGTCGTCTACCGCGGCATCCTGACGGGCCGGGCCCGGGCGGCGATGACGTTCCTGCAGGCGGCCGCCCTTCCGCTGCTGGTGGTCATCACCGAGATCGGTCTGGCCACCGGCAAGATGCGACCGTCCAACGCGGCGGCGCTGGTGGGCGCCGGCATGCTCTCGATCCTGGTGTACCCGCTGGTCGGGTTCGCCCTCTTCGACGGCTCGGAGGAGGCACGCCAGGCGTCGGCCCCCGACGCGCCGGCCGACGGCGACGGCGCCCAGCCGGTCAGTCCGGACCCGGGTCCAGAGGGATGACCAGCACCTGACGGTCGCCGGGCTCGTGCTCGGTCGTGTGGCCGTCGCCCTCGGTGTCGGTCACCAGCACCACCGAACCGGCGGGCAGCACCCGTGACCCGCCGTCAGAGGTGCCGATCCGGGCCCAGCCGTCCAGGAACACCACGAACTGCCGGCGGGGCGCGCAGTGCCAGTCGGGCGACTGCTCGGCGGCCTTGACGGTCAGCACGTGCAGGCGGTCCACCGCCACCGGCTCCCCCAACCAGAGCTCGGCCACGCCCCGCTCCGCCGGTGCCACCGTGAACGGCACCTCGACGTCGCGCAGGTGCGTGGTCCCGTCCGGGTCGGCGTAGATCTCCATGTAGCGGGGCACCGGCTGCTCCATGCCGCGGACCCTAGTGACGGACGGGGCGTCACGCGCCGCCGGAGTTGTGGGAACCTTCGACCCGTGAAACGCAAGACGCTCCTGGTGCTGGGGGCGGCGCAGTTCCTGATGGTGCTCGACACCGCCGTCATGAACGTGTCGATCAGCCAGCTGGTCGAGGACTTCGACACCACCGTCACCACCATCCAGACCGCCATCACCCTCTACGCGCTGGTCATGGCGGCCCTGATGATCACGGGCGGCAAGCTGGGCGACCGGTGGGGGCGCAAGCGGGCCTTCGGCATCGGCATGGCCATCTACGCGGTCGGCTCGGGCCTCACTGCGGTCAGCTGGTCGGTCGGCGCCCTGATGGTGGGCTGGTCGGTCATCGAGGGCGTCGGCGCCGCCCTGGTGCTGCCCGCACTGCTCGCGCTCGTGGCCGAGAACTTCACCGGCAAGGACCGGGCCATGGCCTACGGCGTGCTGGGCGGCATCGCCGGCGCCGGCGTGGCCGTCGGGCCCATCGTGGGCGGCTGGGTCACCACCTACCTGACGTGGCGGGTGGTGTTCGGCGCCGAGGTCGTCGTGGCCGTCGGCATCCTCCTGGCGCTCCGCTGGGTGAGCAGCGGTCCACGGCACGAGCGACCGCCGCAGCTCGACGTCGGTGGCTCGGTCCTCTCGGCCAGCGGCCTGGCGCTCGTCGTGCTCGGGATCGTGCAGTCCAGCTCGTGGGGCCTGCTCTTCCCCAAGAACTCGCCCGTTGCGCCGCTCGGGTTCTCGCTCAGCCTCTACTGCGTCGTCGGCGGGTTCGCGCTGCTGTACGCGTTCACCCGCTGGGAACGGCACCGCGAGTCCGTCGGCAAGGACGTGCTGGTCAACCTGGACCTGCTGCAGGTCCGGCCGCTGCGGGCCGGCCTGGTCACTGCGCTGTCCATGCAGCTGGTGCTCATGGGCGTGTTCTTCGCCAACCCGCTCTACCTGCAAGTGGTCCAGGGCTACAACGCGTTCGAGACGGGGCTGCGCATGCTGCCGGTCTCGGTGATGCTCTTCGTGGCGTCGGTCGGCGGCGCACGGGTCTCGGGCAGCTACTCGCCACGGACCATGGTGCGCACCGGCTTCCTGACGATCTTCGTGGCCATCGTCGGCCTGCTGTCCCTGATCGACCCCGAGATCTCCACCCTGCCCTACATGGTGTTCCTGGGCGTGCTCGGCACCGGGATCGGGATGATCTCCTCGCAGATCGGCAACGTCACGCAGTCGTCGGTCAGCGGCGAGGCACGCTCCGAGGTCGGCGGCCTGCAGAACACCGCGGCCCAGTTCGGCTCGGCGGTCGGCACGGCGCTCATCGGCGCCATCGTGCTGGTCGGGCTGTCGGCCAGCATCGGCAAGCTCGTGGCCCAGGACCCGGCCATCAGCGCCCCGGTGAAGGCCGAGGTGGCGACGGCCACCGCCAAGGGGATCCCGTTCATCTCTGCCGACCAGATGTCAGCGGCCATCGCCGACGCAGGGGTGGCCGGTGCCGAGGCCGACGCCCTCAACTCGTCGTACCAGGAAGCGCAGCTCAGCGCCCTCAAGGTGGGCCTGCTGGTTGCCGGGCTGGTCACGCTCGGCGCCCTCTCCCTCACGCACAACCTGCCCACCCAGCCGCTGGCCAAGCTGGAGGACGAACCCGAGCCCGACCCCGAGCCGCAGACAGAGAGCACCGACTGACATGCAGCCTCCCGCACCCTTCGACCAGTTCGACATGACCGGCCGGACCGTGGTGGTCACCGGCGGCACCCGTGGCATCGGGCTCGCCCTGACCGAGGCCTACGTGGCCGCCGGGGCCAACGTGGTCGTCGCCAGCCGCAAGGCCGAGGCCTGCACCGAGGTGGCCGACCGGCTCGGCCCGCAGGTCCTGGGCGTGCCCACCCACATGGGCGACCTGGACGACGTGGCGGCGCTGGCCGACCGTGCGGCGGCGCACTTCGGCGGCATCGACGTGGTGGTCAACAACGCCGCCAACGCGCTGGCCCAGTCCGCCGGCTCGTTCACGCCCGAGGCGTGGACTAAGTCGTTCGACGTCAACCTCCGCGGCCCCGTCTTCCTGGTCCAGGCCGCGCTCCCCCACCTGGAGCGCTCCGAGCACGCGGCGGTGCTCAACGTCATCTCGGCCGGGGCGTTCATGTTCTCGGCCGGGCTCTCCATGTACGCGGCGGGCAAGGCGGCGATGATGAGCTTCACCCGGTCCCTGGCCGCCGAGCTGGCCCCGCAGGGCGTCCGGGTCAACGCGCTGGCCCCCGGCACGGTCAACACCGACATGGTGCGCAACAACCCGCCCGAGGTGCAGGAGTGGATGGCCCGGGCCGCGATCATGAACCGCCTGGCCGACCCGACCGAGATGGTGGGGCCGGCGCTCCTGCTGACCTCCGACGCCGGCTCCTTCATCACCGGGCAGGTGCTGCTGGCCGACGGCGGCATGGTCCCCCACTGAGATGGGCCCGGTCCGCACGGCAGTGCGCCCGTGCGACCTGGGCCTGGCCGCCGTCGCGGTCGGCGAGCACGGGGTGCGGGTCCTGGTCCTGGGCGACGACGAGGCCGCACTGCGTGCCGAGATGGCCGCGCTGCTCGGCGGCGACGCGTCCGTCGAGGCCGCCGACGACGACCCGGCGGTGACG
>CAIYXG010000340.1 GCA_903930035.1 uncultured Actinomycetes bacterium
GCCCGGAACCCGGCCGGCAGGACGGACTGGAGCGGGGAGGCCCGGTCGAGCCGGAGCCGCATCGCGGCCCACCCGAACGCCACCACCCAGACCCACAGCAGGCCGATCCACGCCACGACCCGTTCGGTGGGCAGCCGGCGGCGCGGGACGAACAGCAGCCAGACCTCCGACGCCAGCGCGCCGGCGAACAGCAGCCACCGGTAGACGAACACGATGCGGCCGGTCCCCCCGACCTGGAAGATCCCGAGCGCGGCGACCACCAGGAACGCGGCGAGCGCCCAGGCCGCACCCGGCACGCGCAGGTCGTCGGCCAGGGGCCGCCGCACCAGCAGGAGCCGCAGGCCCAGCACCAGGGCCGGCAGCGTCCAGACCACCCCCTGCAGGCCGACGGCGAACGCCAGCGGCAGCGCGGCGGTGCACGCCAGCAGGGGCCATGCGAGCCGCCAGCACGCGGCCCGGCCGGGACCGGGGCCTGCGGTCGTAGCGGTGCCGGAGGACGCGCCGGAGGACGGGCCGCCCCGGTCGTCGAACGGCGGCAGCGTGCGCGTCCCGCCGGCACCGGGGACGGCCGGCAGGTCGCAGTCCGGCGCGACCACCTCGGGCGCGGTCACGACGACCACACCATCTGGTCGACCAGCTGGCCCACGCGCACGGCACCGGCGGGCACGGACGCCGCGGGCCGGGGCCGGGGGTCGAGCAGCGGCGGCGGGGCGACCAGCCACGAGCGCAGCCGCGCCTCGTCGACCGCGGTGACCGCCAGGCCCTGCCGGGCCAGGTGGCGGGCGAAGGCCGTCTGGTGGTCGTCCACCGCCTCGTCCAGCGCCTCGCGGCGCGGGACCACGACCGGGATCCGGCCCGACCGGCGGCACTCCATCACCGCACCGGGGCCGCACGAGACCACGGCCACGTCGGCGGCGGCGAACCACTGCAGCAGCTGGGCGTGGTCCACCACGGGGACGCCCTCGGCCCACCGCGGCGGTCGGGCCGTGCCGTGCTGGACCACGACGCGGTCCTCGGGGTGCTCCAGGGCCCACAGGTCGGCCCAGCGGACCAGCCGGTCGAACGGGTGGTGGTCGGTCCCGACGGTCACCACCACGAGCCGGCGGCGGTCCGCGGGGGCCGGCAGCGCGCGCATCACAGCACCGGTCCTGCGAGCACCGAGCCGGGCAGCGCGGCCTGCTGGGCCGGCCACTGCACCATGAGCAGGTCGCAGACCGGCCGGACCAGCCGCGTGGTCAGGGTCGGTCCGTCGACCCGGTCGTAGACCTCCAGGTAGGCGGTCCTCACCCCGGCCGCCCGGGCGGCCCAGAAGAACGGCACGGCCAGCCCGGCACCGTCGGAGACGACCACGTCGGGCCGGACCCGCCGGAGGGTCTGCACGGCGAGCACGGCGTTGCGCACCAGGTTGGGGAGGTGCCGCGTGGTCGGGTGGTGCCCCTCGACGACGTCCTCGCCGACCAGGGTCGACCGGACGTCGTCGGTGGGCGGGCAGACCCAGGTGCGCTCGAGCGACGACCACCACGGGCGCAGCTGCTCGAGCTGGGCCAGGTGGCCGCCGGACGAGCAGACCAGCAGGACCCGGTAGGGGCGGCCGGGCTCGACGGGCGCCGGACGGCGGCGGAACGACGCGCCCATCAGCCCGCCGCCCCCGGCCGGCGGCCGGCGCCGTCC
>CAIYXG010000341.1 GCA_903930035.1 uncultured Actinomycetes bacterium
GGGCCAGCTCGGCGCGGACGTCGGAGCGGTCGAACTCCCGGAACGCCCGGTGGCACTTGCGGTGGGCCGTGTCCTCGGCCCGCCGCAGCCGGTCGGACAGCGCCCCGGCCACCAGGGTCGACCGGCCGCCGGCGGCCAGGCCGGCCTGCTCGACCAGCGCGGCCTGGACGTGACGGTCCTGCAGCTTGCCCAGCACGTCCTGGAGACGGGCCAGGTCGCGCTCCACCGGGCGGGCCGCCCCCGGCGGGTAGAGCGACCCGAAGCCCGACAGCAGGTACCGGAACCGCTTCAGGTCCTTGCGCAGACGGTGCCAGTCGTTCCGGTCGTCGGAGGCGAGCGCGACCGCGCCGCTGCGACGGGCCTTCTTCAGCGACCGCGTCAGCACCCGGGCGACGACCGTGCCGGCAGGGAGGTCGGCGTCGGGGCCTGGGGGCCCGCCGCCCACGACGGCGCCGGACGCCAGGGACTCCCACCGGCGCAGGAGCACCGGGTACCGGGCACCCTGCAGCGCGACCTCCAGCGCGGCGTGGGCCTGGGCCTGGCGGGCCGAGAGCTCACGCTGCAGACCGCCCGCCCCACGACGTCGCGCACCCTCCGGGAGCCGGTCGAGGAGCCGGGGCAGGTCCTCCACCACGACGTCGAGGTCACGGGCCACCGAGGTCAGCCCGGCGAGCCACGACAGCAGGGCCGACAGCAGCTCGCGCTCCTCGGCCGGGAACGTACGGCGCCCGCCCCAGAGCACGGAGCGGGCACGTCGGAGCGCGACCCGGTAGTCGTGGAGCTCCTCGGGGTCGGTGGCCTCGAGCACGCCGTGCTCGTGCGACCGCAGGTCGAGCAGGTAGCCGCCCAGGACGTCGGCCATGGCCGCGCCCGCGGGACGGGAGCGGGGGTCGGCGCCCGGGACGGCGAGCGTCCCGGGCACGACCACGGGCTCAGGCCTCGGCCGGTGCGTCCTCACCGAACGACGTGGCCTGCTGCTTGGAGAACACCACCGAGGCGAGCACGACGATCAGCGCGACCGCGGCGATCCCCAGACGTGCGCCGGTGTTGTCCTTGAGCGAGATGATGGCGGGGAGCACCAGGAGCGACACCAGGTTCATCACCTTGATGAGCGGGTTGATGGCCGGACCGGCGGTGTCCTTGAAGGGGTCGCCGACGGTGTCGCCGATGACGACGGCCTTGTGGACCTCGGAGCCCTTGCCGCCCAGGTTGCCCTCCTCGATGTACTTCTTGCCGTTGTCCCAGGCGCCGCCCGAGTTCGACAGGAAGTTGGCCATGAGCGCACCGACCACGATGGTCGCGGCCAGGAAGCCGCCCAGCGCGTACTCGCCGAGGCCGAAGCCCACGACGACCGGCATGAGCACGGCGAGGAGCGCCGGGGTCGTCAGCTCGCGGAGCGCCGCACCGGTGCAGATGTCGATGACCGGGCCGTAGTCCGGCTTCTCCGTGTAGTCCATGATCCCGGGCTTCTCGCGGAACTGGCGGCGCACCTCCTGGACCACGGTGCCGGCGGTGCGGCCCACGGCCAGGATGGCCAGCGAGGAGAAGAGGAACACGACGGTGCCGCCGACGAGGGCGCCGGCGAAGACCTTCGGGTCGGCGATGTTGATGGCCACGGCGTTGAAGGCCTTGGACACGCCGACCTCGCGGAGGGCGACGCCCACCTTGGTGCTGCCGGTCGCGGCGATCGTCTCGCGGAACGAGGCGAACAGCGCGACCGCCGCGATGACGGCGGAGCCGATCGCGAAGCCCTTGGTGACGGCCTTGGTGGTGTTGCCCACCGTGTCGAGGCCGTCGAGGATCGTCTCCGTCTCGCCGTGCAGCTCGTCGGACATCTCGGCGATGCCCTGGGCGTTGTCGGCGATCGGGCCGAAGGTGTCCTCGGCCACCACGATGCCGGTGGTCGAGAGCATGCCGATGCCGGTCAGCGCCACCATGAAGAAGGCGAACAGCGTGTTGCCGCCGCCCAGGGCGAGGCCGACCATGATCGCCACGGCGATGGCCACGACGGCCCACACGGCCGACTCCATGCCGCTCGAGATGCCCGAGAGGACCACGGTGGCCGGGCCGGTCTTGCCGGACTCGGCGATGTCCTTCACGGGCTTGAACTGGCTCGACGTGTAGTACTGCGTGATGCGGCTGGCCACCTGGCCCAGCACCACGCCGGCCACGACGGCCAGGAACATGCGGGTGCCGACGGCCGAGACCTTGGCACCCACCGGGTTGCCGACGTAGGCGAAGGCGATGACGGCGGCGCCGGCCAGCGAGATGACCGAGGCGACGTTGAGGCCACGGTTGATGGGCTTGAGGGCGTCGGTCTCGCCGGCGCGGGCCTTCACCGTGAGGATCGACACCATGGAGGCCAGCAGGCCGACGCCCATCATGGCGAGCGGGAAGATCAGGCCCTTGGCGGCGTTCGGGCCGACGATGCCGACGGCCTTGAACGCGGTGACGCCCAGGATGATGTTGGCGACCAGCACCACGCCGAAGGACTCGAAGAGGTCCGAGGCCATGCCGGCGCAGTCGCCGACGTTGTCGCCCACGTTGTCGGCGATGGTGGCCGGGTTCCGGGGGTCGTCCTCGGGGATGCCCGCCTCGACCTTGCCCACCAGGTCGGCGCCCACGTCGGCGGCCTTGGTGAAGATGCCGCCGCCGACGCGGAGGAACAGGGCCAGCAGCGAGCCGCCGAAGCCGAAACCGACCAGGATGGCCGACGCCGTGTTCTGGAACACGAGCACGATCGTGGTGGCGCCCAGCAGGCCCAGACCGGCGGTGAACAGGCCGATGGTGCCGCCGGCACGGAACGCCACCTGGAGGGCGGCGTCCATCGAGCCGGTCCTGGCCGCCGCGGCGGTGCGCACGTTGGCGCGGGTCGCGAGCCACATGCCCAGGAAGCCGATGAAGCCCGAGAACAGGGCGCCGACCAGGAAGGCCACGGTGCGCCACAGGCCGGACTGGACCCGGTCGAGGCCGTTGCCGTTGACCGGGTTGAGGACCTCGGTCGAGGTGGCGAACACCACGGCGGCGAGCGGGATCACGATGAACCCGATGGTCCGGAACTGGCGCTTGATGTAGGCCATCGCGCCTTCCTGGACCGCACCGGCGATCTCGTTCATCTTCTCGGTGCCGGCGTCCTTGGACAGGACGCTCTTCATCATGGCGTAGCCGGCCACGAGGGCGACGAGCGCCACGGCGATGCAGAAGTACAGCCAGGCCTTCTCGGCACTGCCGAGCTTGAAGATCTGGTAGCCACCTTCGGCGGCGAGCAGCGTGGGCATTGAGATACCTCAGTCAGTGGGTCAGGGACACATGGCCCGGTGCACGGCTCCGGGCAACCGGGAAAGTTCAGTCCGCGAGCGGCGCGGCGTCAATTCCCGGGCGGGGACTGGGCCGCCTCCGGGCGCCGGGGCGGCCGGGCGGCCGTCCTCTCAGTGCTCGGCGGAGGCCCCGCCGGCCTTGGCCTGGCGGCGGTGGCGGACGAACTCGACGACCACCGGGCCGAGCGAGACGGCGACCACGACCAGGATGGCGATCTCGATGTTGTCGCGCACCAA
>CAIYXG010000342.1 GCA_903930035.1 uncultured Actinomycetes bacterium
CGGCGTCGTTCGTGGCGCTCGCCGGCCGGTCGCTGCGGGTCGGCGGCCTGGTGGTGGTAGAGGCGCCCGGGCCTGCCACCCGGGACGGACCGGCCCGGACGGCCGTGACGGAGGCCCCGTGTACGGTGGGCCCGTGATCCGAGAGCTGGGACCCGGGCACCGCGTCGACCTGTCGGTGCGCGTCGCCGTGCTGGGCCGGATCGCCGTCGCCGACCCGTCCGGCGCCGCCGCGCTGGCCGCCCGCCACGAGGCCGAGGGTGCCGACGCCGTGGTCCTGGATCCGGTGCTGGTCGACCCGCTCCTGGTGGAGGGCCCCGACCGTGCGCTGCTCCGGCTGGTCACGGCCGCCACCGTGCTGCCGGTCCTCGAGGGCCCCGTCGACGACGCCGTCGAGGTGTGGGACCTGCAGGCCGGGCCCGACGGCGACCACCTCCCGGAGCTGGTCGCGGCGCTCACGGCCGCCGTGGCCGACGGGGCGAGGATGGTCGTGGTCGACGACGTGGCGACGGCCCGGCGGACGGTCGACGTCGCCGCCGCGGTCCGGGCCGCGGCGCACGACGCAGGTCGGGCGGGGGACTGATGCAGGCCGACCCCGCCGTGCCCGTCCACGTCGTCAAGGGTGGCGACGAGATCCTCCTGGCCGAGGCCGCCAGCGAGCTGGTCCACCGGCTGCTCGACGGTGCCGAGCGGGCCGAGCACACCGACGAGTTCGACGGCGACGACTACGAGCTGGGTGCCGTCGTGGCCGCCGCCCTGACGGTGTCGATGTTCGGGGACCGGCTCGTGCTGGCCCGCAACTGCGGCCGGTTCAGCGCCGACGACCTGCAGGTGGTCGTGGACTACCTGTCCGACCCGTCCGACACCGCGACGCTCGTGCTGGTGTGGGACCGTCCGCTGTCGCCCAACGCCAAGTCCTACCCGGTGGCCAAGCGGCTGACCGACGCCGTCACGGCCGCCGGCGGCCAGGTCCACGACGCCGGCATGCCGAGCGGCAAGGCCCGTGGTGCGTGGATCGAGGAGCAGCTGGCCGAGTCGCCGGTGAGGCTCTCCTCCCGTGCCCGCCAGGAGCTGTTCGACCAGCTGGGCGACGACGTCAACCGGCTGGGCGGGATCCTGGCCGTGCTCGAGGCCACCTACGGCTCGCAGACCGTCTCGCCCGAGGACCTCGAGCCGTTCCTGGGCGTCGCGGGCTCGGTCCCGCCGTGGGAGCTGACCGACGCCATCGACAAGGGTGACGTCGCCGGCGCGGTCGACAGGGTGCGCCGCATGCTGATCGGCGGCGAGCGCCACCCGCTGCAGGTCATGAGCTCGCTCGTGACCCACTTCGAGCGGATGGTGCGGCTCGACGGCAGCGGCATCCGCGACGAGAAGACTGCGGCGGCGCACCTGGGCATGAAGGGCTCGACCTTCCCGGCCAAGAAGGCGCTGGCCCAGTCCCAGCAGCTCGGCCACGACAAGCTGGTCCGCGCCATGCAGCTGCTGGCGACCGCCGACCTGGCGCTGCGCGGGCGGACCGAGCAGTCGGGGCCGTCGGTCATGGAGACGCTGGTCGCCCGGCTGGCGGCCCTGGCGGGCTCGGCCCGTCGCAGCCGGGGCCGCACCCCGGCCGGCCGCCGCTAGGGGGCCGGACGCGACACCGCCGGGCCGAGGCCCGGCGGTGGTCAGTTCGTGGGGCCGGCAGGACCGGCCGGCGTCACTCGGCCGAGGACGCGGCGAGCCGCTTGGCCAGCCGGGACTTGCGGCGGGCGGCGGTGTTCTTGTGCAGGACGCCCTTCTTGACGGCCTTGTCGATCTTCTTGACGGCCAGGCGGTGCGCCTCGGCCGCGTCCTCCGCGCCCTCGGCCGCCGCGGTCTCGGCGTGCTTCACCCTGGTCTTCACCTCGGAGCGGACCGCCTTGTTGCGCTCGCGCGCCTTCTCGTTCTGGCGGTTGCGCTTCATCTGGCTCTTGATGTTGGCCATGTTCGGCAGTTTCCTCGTCGTCGATCTCGTCGGCCGCCCACCTGCGGGGGAGGGACCGGGAAAAGATAGCGGCCGCACCCCCCTCGCGTCACGTTCGGCGCCCCGACCGATGCAGCCCGGGCCGCCCCGTGCGGGCAGACTGTGGCCACCGTGACCGACATCGCCACCATCCGCAACGTCTCGATCATCGCCCACATCGACCACGGCAAGTCCACGCTGGCGGACCGCCTGCTGGAGCTGTGCGGCGCGGTCGACCCCCGTGAGATGCGGGCCCAGTACCTGGACACGATGGACCTGGAGCGCGAGCGGGGCATCACGATCAAGCTCCAGTCGGTGCGCCTCGGCTACAAGGGCCACACGATCAACCTGATCGACACGCCGGGCCACGTGGACTTCGGCTACGAGGTCTCCCGCTCGCTCGCGGCGTGCGAGGGCGTGATCCTGGTGGTCGACGCGTCGCAGGGCATCGAGGCCCAGACCCTGGCCAACTGCTACCTGGCGCTCGAGAACGACCTGGAGATCGTGCCGGTCCTCAACAAGATCGACCTGCCGGCGGCCGACCCCGAGGCCCGGGCCAGGGAGATCGAGCACGTGCTGGGCATCCCGGCCGAGGAGGTCCTGCACATCTCGGCCAAGACCGGTGCCGGCGTGCCCGAGCTGCTGGACCGGGTGATCGAGAAGATCCCGCCGCCCGAGGGGTCCGACGACGACCCGCTGCAGTGCCTGATCTTCGACTCGCACTTCGACACGTTCCGCGGCGTGGTGAGCTCGGTGCGCGTGGTGAACGGCTACCTGCGGTCGAACGCCCGGCTGAAGTTCATGCAGGCCGGGGCCGTCCACGAGGCCATCGAGGTCGGCGTGCGGCGTCCCGACAACACCCCGGTCGACGCCCTCGGCCCGGGCGAGGTGGGCTACCTGATCGCCGGCATCAAGGACGTCGGCGAGGCCCGGTCCGGCGAGACCGTCACCGACCACGCCCGGCCGGCCGCCGAGCCGCTCGACGGCTACCGCGAGCCCAAGCCGATGGTCTTCTGCGGCCTCTACCCGGTGGACGGCGACGAGTTCGAGGGGCTGCGCGACGCGCTCGAGAAGCTGCGGCTCAACGACTCGTCGTTCAGCTACGAGCCCGAGACGTCCGGGGCGCTCGGGTTCGGGTTCCGCTGCGGGTTCCTGGGGCTGCTCCACATGGAGATCGTGCGCGAGCGCCTCGAGCGGGAGTTCAACCTGTCGCTGATCGCCACGGCGCCGTCGGTGGAGTACCAGGTGCGCACCACGGGCGGCGAGGACGTCGTGGTCGACAACCCGTCCGACCTGCCGCCGGCGGTGACCGTCGACCGCATCTCCGAGCCCTACCTCAAGTGCTCGATCATCACGCCGTCGGAGTACGTGGGGACCCTGATGGAGCTGTGCCAGGCGCGCCGCGGCGAGATGGTGCGCATGGAGTACCTGTCGCCCGAGCGGGTCGAGCTCCACTACCGGCTGCCGCTGGGCGAGGTCGTGATCGACTTCTTCGACCAGATGAAGTCGCGGACGCAGGGCTATGCCTCGCTCGACTACGAGCCGGACGGCTACGACCGCTCGGACCTGGTGCGGGTGGACATCCTGCTCAACTCCGAGCCGGTCGACGCGTTCTGCGCCATCGTCCACCGCGACAAGGCCTACGACTACGGCAAGAAGATGTGCGAGAAGCTGCGCGAGATCATCCCGCGCCAGCAGTTCGACGTCCCGATCCAGGCCGCCATCGGGGCCAAGATCATCGCCCGGCAGACCGTGAAGGCCTACCGCAAGGACGTGACCGCCAAGCTCTACGGCGGCGACATCTCCCGGAAGCGCAAGCTCCTCGAGAAGCAGAAGGAGGGCAAGAAGCGGATGAAGAACCTGGGCCGCGTCGAGGTGCCCTCCGACGCCTTCATCTCGGCGCTGCGCCTCGACGACTGACCCGGGCGCCGGCTGGCACTCACGTACACTGAGTGCCAGCCATGCTCGACGACCGTAAGTCAGCCATCCTCAGGGCCGTGGTCCAGCAGTACATCGAGACTGCGCAGCCCGTGGGGTCCTCCGCCGTTGCCGAACGGTCGGACGTCGGCGTGTCCTCGGCGACGGTCCGCAACGACATGACCGTCCTGGAGAAGGACGGCTACCTGGTCCAGCCCCACACGAGCGCCGGCCGGATCCCCACCGAGAAGGCCTACCGGTTCTTCGTCGACGGCCTGGGCGGCCCGGGCGAGATGAGCCCGGCGAACGTGCGCATGGTGCGCGAGTTCTTCCGCAGCGCCCACGGCGAGATCGAGCAGCGCCTGCGCGAGACGAGCCACCTGCTGTCCACCGTGACCGGCACGGCCGCCATGGTGGTCTCGGCGCCGGCCGAGTCGGTCGAGGTGCGCGCCGTGCAGCTCGTCGACCTGACGCCGCGCACCGTGCTCGCCGTGGCCGTCATGTCCGACGGGACGGTCGTGAAGCGCTCCCTGGACCTGGCCGCGGACCTGGGGACCGACGAGCTGCCCGCCGCGCAGCGGCTGGTGAACGAGCACCTGTCCGCCCCGCGGCCGGGCACCCCGCCGTCCGCCGCCGCCCCCGGCGGTGCGCTCGCGGCCCGCGCCCTCGACGAGGTCCGTGCCGCGCTCCACGCCGAGGGCGAGCAGGTCTTCCTGGACGGCACCTCGCGCATGGCCGGCTCGTTCGACGCCAAGGAGACGGTGGAGGCGGTGCTCGGCATCCTGGAGCAGCAGTACGTGGTGGTCTCGCTCCTGAAGGACCTGGTGGACAGCGGCCTCCGGGTGGCCATCGGCTCGGAGACCGGCGTCGAGCCGCTCGCCGAGTGCTCGCTCGTGGTCGCCCCCTACGGCGAGGGCACGGACCACACCGGCGCCATCGCCGTCCTCGGCCCGACCCGGATGAACTACCCCGAGACGGTCTCTGCGGTGGCCGTGGTCAGCCAGCGGCTCAACCGGATGCTCACCGAGGGCTGACGTGTCGCTCTACGACGTCCTCGAGGTCGAGCCGTCCGCGTCGGCCGACGACATCAAGAAGTCCTACCGCCGTCTCGCACGGCAGTACCACCCCGACGCCAACCCGGGCGACGAGGCCGCCGAGGCGCGCTTCAAGGAGGTGGCCGCCGCCTACGAGGTGCTCGGCGACCCGGACAAACGGGCCCAGTACGACCAGTACGGCTCGACCGGCGACTTCAACTTCTCGGACCCCTTCGGCGC
>CAIYXG010000343.1 GCA_903930035.1 uncultured Actinomycetes bacterium
ACCGCTCCCCGAGCGCACGCCCGAGACGCGGACGTTCCACGACGCCGTCGGCGACGGTGATGTCCTGGTGTTCAGTGCGCTGAGCGGCAGGGGCACTGAACTGCCCGGCGACCTGGTCGAGCTCGTCACCAGCAGCAAGGGGTTCGGCGCAGCCCGACGCCGCAGCGCGGACGACGTCGAGAAGTCCGACCACCGCCGCGGCGCCGTCTACCTGCAGCCCACCGAGCAAGGGACGTCGGCAGGGGTGACCGTCGACTTCCTCCTGGCATGGTTCGCCTCGGCGCAGCTCCAGGCCGAACTGAGGTCGATGGCGCGGGCGGGGCGGCACCGGCTGTCGCTGTCGATCCACGACGTCATCGACATCCGGGCCGACTTCCCCGACGCCGCAGAGTGTGCCCGGATTGCCGGCGAGTGGGCAGAGGTCCGAGAGGTCCGGCGGTTCATGGCCCGTCTGGACCATCTCGTCCGGTACCGCCGCGAACACCTGCTGGACCGGCCGTCCGAGTAGCCGGTCCGCCGCCGCGGCAGACTGCGGCCATGCGTCGCTCCGTCCTGCCTCTCGCCGTCGTCCTTGCGCTCGCCGCCGTCGGCCTCTCCGCCTGCAGCTCGTCGGAGTCGGCGGAACCTGAACGGTCCACCACCTCGCCGACGCCGACCTCCACCGTGGCGCCGTACACGAGCACCACCTACGCCGGCACGGAGAACTGGCTCTGCCGGCCGGACCTGTCCGACGACGCGTGCGACATCGACCTGGACGCCACGCTCCTACGGGCCGACGGCACGACCAAGGTCGAGAAGTTCGTGCCGGCCAAGGACCCGGCCGCCGACTGCTTCTACGTCTACCCGACGATCTCGGGCGACAAGGGTGCCAACTCCGACCTGGAGCCCGGCGACGAGGAGCGGACGGTCGTCGCCAACCAGTTCGCCCGGTTCGGGGAGGTCTGTCGTCTGTACGCGCCGGTCTACCGGCAGGTGCCGCTCGCCGGGATCGGGTTCGGCGGCGGCGCCACGACCACCACCGTCCCTGGCACCCAGTCCCCGCGAGAGATCGCCTACGCCGACGTGCTCGACGCCTGGAAGCAGTACCTGGCCAACGACAACGACGGCCGCCCGTTCGTCCTGGTGGGCCACTCCCAGGGCGCCGGCCACCTGCTGCGGCTCATCCGCGAGCAGATGGACACCAACGCAGGCCTGCGGAACAAGATGGTCTCGGCGATGCTCGTGGGCGGCGGGGTCCCGCAGCCCGGTACGCCCGGCGCGCTCACCAACGTGCCGCCGTGCGAGCAGTCGTCGGGCACGGTGCCGACCGGGTGTGTGGTGTCCTACGCCACCTTCCTGGCCAGCGAGCCGCCGCCCGACGGCAGCTTCTTCGGCCAGACCCGCGACGGTGGTCGGGTGATCTGCACCAACCCCTCCACGCTCGACGCCGAGGCCGGACCGCTCGACTCCTACTTCCCGACCTCGGGCGGCCTCGGTACCGCCGTCAGCACCACGGGCACGCCGTTCGTCCGCTACGAGGGGCTCTACACCGGCGTCTGCGTCAGCGACGCCCGGAACTGGCTCTCGGTCACCAACACCGCGCAGCCCGGCGACGCCCGGCCGACCGACGTGGGCGGCCGCATCTCTCCCGTGTGGGGGCTGCACCTCATCGACATGAACCTGGCGATGGGCGACCTGGTCGACCTGGCGGGCCGGCAGATCGCGGCCCGCTGACGTCAGCGGCGGGCGCGCACGGCCCGCTCGACCGTGTCGGCCGCAGCACGCATGTCCTCGTGCTCCCAGAACCGGAGCACGGTCCACCCCAACGACGTGAGGTAGGCGTCGGTGTCGGCGTCCCGCGCCACGTTGCGGGACAGCTTCTCCGACCACCACGCGGCGTTCGCCCTGGGTGAGGTGCCGTGCTCGGGACAGGCGTGCCAGAAGCAGCCGTCCACGAAGACGGCGACCTTGGCGCCCACGAACGTCAGGTCGGCCCGGCGCCGGCGCCGGCCGTCGAGCGGACGGTCCACCCGGTAGCGCAGGCCCCGCCGCCACAGCTCACGGCGCAGCACCAGCTCGGGCGTGGTGTCCCGACGGGGGAACGAGCGCATCCGCTCCGAGAGCTCGGGACTCGACGCGCCGGGGTGCGCGGGCATCGGACTGGTCACCCGACGATCCTCGCGTGTCGGCCCGGGTCGCGCCCGACCGCGGTCGAAGAAGGTTCGGGCGGCCAGCGCTTCCCTTCCTGGGCACCCCGTTGTACCGTCCCTGAACCGTGTTCATTGGGGGCGCGGGCACACGTTGGGGAGTACTCACATGAGCAAGGTTCAGACCAACCAGGTCCTTCTGGCCGTTCTTGCCGTCGGCACCGCACTCGTCGCTGCCGCCTGCACGCTGTCGGACATCTCGACGATCATCTCGATCCTCTCGACGCTCGGCATCATCTGACCGACCGCCGGCTCCCGCCGGCGGACGAACGTGGCACGACCCCGGCCCCAGGCCGGGGTCGTCCGCGTCCGGACGCTGCGGCTCCCTCCCCACCGGGACACCCCTAGAGTTCACCTGGCGTTCAGCCAGCGGACAGGGTGCGACCAAGGGGTGGAGATGGACCGTCGAGGGTTTCTTGCAGGGGTTGCCGCCACGACGGCCGTCGCCTGCACCAGCACGTCGTCCGACTCGTCGACGACCACCGTCGCGCAGAAGGTCGCGGCCGCCGAGCCCGCTGCAGCCGAGCTGCCCGCAGGGGCGTTCGCGACCGGCGTCGCCAGCGGCGACCCGCTCGCCGACCGCGTCATCATCTGGACCCGTCTGGTCGCCGACCCGCGCGCCGTCGGCGGCGGCATCCCGGCCGCCCCGGTGGAGGTGGCGTTCGACGTCGCCGAGGACCCGGACTTCGCCCGGCTGGTGGCGTCGGGGATCGCCACGGCAAGGCCGGCCCTCGGCCACTCGGTGCACGTGGACGTCACCGGGCTGCAGCCGAACACCACGTACCACTACCGGTTCCGCGCCGGGGGCCAGACCAGCCCCGCCGGCCGCACCCAGACCTTCCCCGCGGCCGCCGAGTCGCCCGACCAGCTGCGGTTCGTCTTCGCCTCGTGCCAGGACTTCCAGTGGGGCCGGTTCCCGCTCTGGGGCCACGCCAGCAAGGAGCCCGACCTCAACGCCGTCGTGTTCCTCGGCGACTACATCTACGAGCTGAACTTTGGCGACCAGACGCCGGAGAAGTCCGGCGAGCGGGTCTGGGCCAACCAGGAGGCCATCACGCTCGACGAGTACCGGGTCCGGTACGCGCAGACCAACGCCGACGACCAGCTGGCCGCAGCGCGGGCGGCGGCGCCGTGGATCGTGACCTTCGACGACCACGAGGTGGCCAACAACTACGCGGGCGACGTGGCGCAGGGCGACCTGGACCAGGTCACCGAGGCAGCGCGGGCACGACGGGTCGCCGCCTACCAGGCCTGGTACGAGAACACGCCGATCCGGATCACTCCCGACCCCACGCCGTCGACCGACTTCGGGCAGCTGCAGGTCTACCGGGACTTCCGCTACGGGAAGCTGGCGTCGATGTTCACCATCGAGACCCGCCAGCAGGCCGACCCGCCGGCATGCCGGACCGACGGCGGGCTCGCCTCGGACTCCGGGCCGCTGTGCGAGGAGGCCAAGGACCCGGCGCGGACGATCCTGGGCATGGAGCAGGAACAGTGGCTGGCCGGCAAGCTCGCGGCGTCACGCACCGAGTGGAACATCATCGCCAACCCGATCATGTTCACCGAGCTCAACACCGGCACCGCCGAGCAGCCGCAGACCGAGCGCGACACCTGGTCGGGCTACCCGGCGTCGCGCGCCCGGGTGATCGACGCCGTGAAGGAGTCGAAGGTGTCGAACCCCGTGGTCGTCACCGGCGACTGGCACACGAGCTTCGTGCTCGACGTCAAGGAGACGCCCGACGGCCCCACCCTGATGCCCGAGTTCCTGGGGGGCTCGATCTCCACGATCATCACGAGCGACCAGTCGTACGCCGCCGCCAACCCGCAGGTCCGGTACGAGCAGAGCGACCACTGCTACGCGGTCGTGACCGTGACGCCGGCGCAGCTGACGTGCGAGTTCAAGTACGTCGAGGACATCTGGGACCGCGACGCACCCATCAGCCAGACCGACACGTTCGTGGTCAAGAACGGCGAGCACGAGGCCCAGAAGGTCTGAGCCTCGGACCCGCCGCAGTCACCCGCCGTTGGCCAGCGGCGCATAGGTCCGGCAGGGCTGCGCGACGCCCGGGCAGGCGGGCAGCCCCGACGGGGGACGCACACCGGGGACCACCGGCAACGACACCGACGACGGCGTCGGACCGCCCACCAGGACCGTGTTGGTCGGGCGGCGCTCGGTGTCGGGGGAGATGTACCGCCACGCCTGGCGGTCGCCACCGACCGGACCCACGACCACCCGGACGCGGCTGCCGGCCCGGAAGGCGTGGGTGAAGGGCAGCACCTGCAACCGGACCCGGTTGGCGCCGGGCTCGAGGGGCGCCGGCGCCGAGAAGTCGATGTCGGGACGGAGCGGGTCGGCGGTGCGCACGCTGCGGTAGGTCGCACGCTGTACGCCGGTGCTCACCAGCTGCTCCTGGCCGTCGGGCCGCACCTCGGTCACCGTCACCTGCAGGTCCGTGGTCGGTGCCGTGGAGGAGATCCAGAGGTCGGCTCCCACCGGGCCCGAGACCACCGTGTCCTGGTCGAGCACCGGC
>CAIYXG010000344.1 GCA_903930035.1 uncultured Actinomycetes bacterium
GGCCAGCGTGGCGGCGATCGCCGAGCGGGAGGGCCGGCCCGCCGCCGAGGTCGCCTACGACCTGCTGCTGCAGCGTGACGGGCACGAGCTGTTGTACTTCCCGCTCCTCGGCTACAGCCACGGAGACTTCGGTGCGCTGCAGTCCATGCTCGAGCACCCCGGCACGGTGCTCGGACTCGGCGACGGTGGTGCCCACTGCGGGCTGCTCTGCGACGCCAGCCTGCCCAGCTACATGCTGACCCACTGGGTCCGGGACCGCGACCGGGGCGAGCGGTTCGACCTGGAACGCGTCGTGGCCATGCAGACGAGCGAGACGGCCGCGCTCTACGGCTACGGCGACCGGGGCGTGCTGGCGCCCGGGTTCCGGGCCGACGTGAACGTCATCGACCTCGACGGCCTGCGTCTGGCACCGCCGGAGATGGTCCACGACCTGCCTGCCGGTGGACGTCGCCTGATCCAGCGGGCACACGGCTACGGCGCCACCGTGTGTGGCGGCGTGCCGGTGCGGCTGGACGACGAGCCGACCGGCGAGCGGCCGGGGCGCCTGCTCCGGGGCACGCGGCCGGCGCCGGTCGGGCGCTGACCCGGCGTGCGCGTCCTCGCCCCCGTCTACGGCCTGACGAGCGCAGCCGACGAGGCCCGTCGGCTCGCCGCCGCGGGGGTCGACGGCGTGTTCACCTTCGAGGGCCCCCACGACGTGTTCGTCCCCCTGGCGCTGGCCGCTGCGGCCGCCGACGTGTCGGTCATGACGAACGTGGCCATCGCGTTCCCCCGCAACGCGATCCACCTGGCCCACTCGGCCTGGGACCTGCACGAGCTGTCGGGTGGCCGGTGCACCCTGGGGCTGGGGGCGCAGGTGCGGACCCACGTGGAGCGGCGGTTCGGGGTGGACTTCGACCGGCCGGTCGAACGGATGCGGGACACGGTGCTGGCCGTCCGGGCGGTGTTCCGGGCGTGGCAGACCGGCGAGCGGCTCGAGCACCGGGGCCCGTACCGCACCCACACGCTCATGACGCCCATGTTCTCACCGCAGCCCCACGCCGCCGGGCCACCGCGCCTGGCCGTGGGCGGGCTCGGTCCCCGGATGTGTGCGCTCGCCGCCGAGGTGGCCGACGAGCTCGCCGTCATGCCGGTCACCTCCGAACGCTTCTTCGTGGAGCGCACCCTGCCGGCGGTGGCCGACGGCCTGTCCCGTCGGGACCCGGAGCTGGGTGCCTTCCAGGTGCTGCCCGAACTCATCGTGGCCTGCGGTCGGGACGACGACGAGCAGATGGTCGCCGACGCCGGGTGCCGGGCGCTGCTCGGCTTCTACTCATCGACGCCGGCGTACCGCCCGGTGCTGGAGCACGAGGGCTTCGGTGAACTGCAGCCGGTCGCCCAGGGGCTGACGCGGGAGGGACGCTGGGACGAGCTGGCCGCGCTGATCCCCGACGAACTGCTCGACCTGGTGGCGGTGCGCGGCACCCCGGAGCAGGTCGCGGCGACCATCGAGCGACGGTACGGGGCGCACGCCAGTCGGGTCTGCGTCTACACC
>CAIYXG010000345.1 GCA_903930035.1 uncultured Actinomycetes bacterium
CGGTCCTCGTTCCAGATGAGCTCCTCGCTGAAGGCGCCGCCGGGGGCGGTGAGCGCCCGGCCGGCCAGGTTGCCCTCGCCCAGGAACATGTCGAGCATGGCGATGAGCCCGGCGGGTGCCGCGTCGGTCCCCGTGCCCTCCTCGCTCATCATCATGGGCAGGCCCTCGGGCGCGTCCATGGGGATCAGGTCGGCCACCCGTCGCTGCTGCTCGTCGGGGAGACCGATCCAGAACTCGAGCCCGAGCGGCCCGGCCACCTCGTCGGCGAAGAACTGGCCCAGGCGCTTGCCGCTGATGCGGCGGACGACCTCGCCGACCAGCCAGCCGTAGGTCAGGGCGTGGTAGCCGTGCTGGGTGCCGGGCTCCCACAGCGGGGCGCTGTCCGCCAGCGCGGCGGTCACGGTGTCCCAGTCGAGGGCCTCCTCGAGCACCATCTTGCGGTCCACGTCCGGCAGGCCGACCTTGTGGCTGAGCAGCCACGCGACCGGGACGTGCTCCTTGCCCTTGGCGCCGAACTCGGGCCAGTAGTCCGTCACGGGGGCCAGCAGGTCCAGCTCGCCGCGCTGGGCCAGCACGTGGGCGCAGATGGCAGTGGCGCCCTTGGTGGTGGAGAACACCATCTGCAGCGTCTGGTCGTCGTACGGGGTGCCGGCGTCGTCGGCGACCCCGCCGGTCAGGTCGACCATCGGCTGGCCGTCCACGTAGACGCAGAACCCGGCCCCGACCTCGCCACGCTCGGCGAAGTTGGCGGCGAAGACCTCACGGACCTCTTCGAACCCTGGCTCGACGGTTCCCCTGATCTCGGTCATGTGTGCTCCTGGGACGCGGACGGACCCCTGAACCTAAACAAGTTCTGGCGGCGCCGCCCAAGGGGCGCCGGTCCGCAGTGCCTCAGCCGCCGGGCCGGGCCGTCGTCGACGGGGCGACGGTGCTCGTCTCACCGGGGAGCGGGACGGTGGTCTTGCCCAGGACGTTCGGGTTGGGCGGCAGCGTGCTGGCCGTGGGCCGCTCGCGCTCCCGGTCCCGTTCCCGCTGCTCGGCCCGGACCTCGGCCTGGTGCGCCTGGTAGGCCATCGGGCCGGCCACCGAGGCCGTGACGCCGGTCGACGCGACGAGCGCGAGCAGCAGCCGAGCGGCCACGAACCCACCCTGCGTGCGTGCAGATCGCATGCGTCCCCCTGACGTCCCGTGCATCTCTGGCCATGGTGCGGACGGGCCCGCACCATGCCCATGGGTAAATCTACTGAACGCCCGTCCGGCCCGGTCGGGCCCCGCCGGTGCTCAGACCTCGTCGTCGCCGCCCTCGGGGTTGAGGTCGATGATGCCCAGCCGGACGGCGGAGAGCACGGCGTGCGTGAGGCTCTGGGTGTCCAGGCGGCGGTAGATCGCGTTGAGGTGGTTGTGGACGGTCTTCTGGGTGATCCCCAGCTCGCGGGCCACCTGCTTGGTGGAGAGACCGTTGGCGATCATCTGCAGGATCTCGACCTGGCGGTCGGACAGCAGCGACTCCTCGGTGGGCTTCAGCCCGCCGACCACCTGCAGCATGGAGGCGGCCAGGTGCGGGCTGAGCACCTCCTCGCCGTCCATGACGCGGTCGAGCGTGTCGATCACCTCGTCGAGCGACGTGCCCTTGGTGAGGTAGGCGACGGCCCCCGCCTCCAGCGCGGCCCGGGTCTTGGCCGGGTCGTCGTGCATGGTCAGCACCACGACCTTCACGTCGGGGTACTGCTCGGTGATCTGCCGTGTGGCCCCCACGCCGTCGAGCACGGGCATGGACAGGTCCATGACCACGATGTCGGGCTGGGTCTCGCCGACGAGGCCGATGGCCTCCTCGCCGTTGCCGGCCTCGCCGACGACGTCCTTGCCGGCGCCTTCGAGGCCGCGACGGATGCCGTCGCGCAGGATCTGGTGGTCGTCGACCAGCAGGACCTTCATGGGGCTGTCTCCTTGTTGCGGCCGTCCCCCGCGACGACCGTCACCGTGGTCCCCCCGCCAGGGGTGCTGAGAATCTCGAGCCGTGCCCCGATGGCGTCGGCCCGTTCCTTCATCCCCACCAGACCGTAGGCGCTCTCGCGGGCCCCGAGCGACGTATCGAAGCCCTTTCCGTCGTCCCGCACCGTCAGCCGGTAGTTCCCGCCGGCCACGGTCCAGCGCACCTCCACCTCGCGGGCGTCGGCGTGGCGCTCCACGTTGTTGAGCGACTCCTGCAGGATCCGGAGCACCTCGTTCTCCACCGTGACGGGCAGGCGGCCGTCCGGGTCGTCGACGCTGCACCGGGCCGGGATGCGGGTGCGCTCGGTGAACCGCTCGACGACCGCCGGTGCCAGCACGGCCAGCGGCCGCTCCTCGGACGCGCTCGTCCGGAGCTGGCGCAGCGTCTCCCGCAGGTCCTCGATGGCCGAGGTCACGTCGGCGCGCAGCTTCTCGAGCTCGGGCTCGAGCTCCTCGGGGTGGGCGGCGATCCGCTCGATCTCGATGCCGATGTAGGTCAGCCACTGGCCCAGCCGGTCGTGCAGGTCGCGGGCGATGCGCGTGCGCTCGTCGTCGGCGCCGAGCCGTCGGAGCCGGCCGAACCAGCGGGCGTTGTCGATGGTCAGGCCCAGGATGTCGGCCATCCCGCTGAGCACCGTGGCGTCGCGCTCCGTGTAGCGCCCGATCTCGGGGTGCTCCAGCCCGAGCACTGCGACCGTGCTGCCGCGCGCCCCGAGCCGGACGTACATGCCGCTCCCCATGCCGTCGACCAGGCCGCGCTCGCCGCGGGTCAGGTCGGCCCGCACCACCGGCCGCTCCTGGCGGAGGGTCGACCGGAGGGCCTCGGGCAGCTCGTCCGTCGCGTAGCGGGCGGCGAGGCGACAGCCGGCCGCCAGGTTGGGGGTCCACTCCCCGTCGGTGTCGGAGAGCACCACCAGGGCGATGACACGGGCGTCGAACGTGTCGGAGAGCTGGTCGCGCGCCGACTCGACGACCTCCCGCTGCGTGAGCGACGACGGCAGCGTGCGGGCCGTGACCGTCAGCAGGTTGAGCAGGTCGTTGGCGTCCGTGAGCGTGCGGACCTGGTCGTCGAGCGCTACCCGCCGGGCCTCGTCCGCGAGCAGCCGCCGGCGCAGGTAGGTCGCCCCCGCGATGGCCAGGACGAAGGCGGCGAGCAGCGCCAGGTCGCGCTGGTCGCGGGTCTGCTCGGCCAGGTCGGTGCTGCCGAGGCCCACGCCGGCCACGGTCGCCGCCACCGCCACGGTGAGCGCGGCGCCGCCGGGGACCGCCCCCCAGCCGAAGGCCACGACCACTGCGGCCGTGAGCAGGCAGAAGATGAACGGGCTGTCGAGGCCGCCGCTGTAGCCCACGGCGAGCCCGAACACGGTCACGTCGAGGAGCGCCGCCGCCCGGTCCGTCCAGGACGTGGAGGCCAGCCGGAGCGGCAGGACGGTGCGCCACGTGGTCAGGAAGAGGCACGCGGCGAGTGCCACGACCGGCGGCCACTGCCCCCGGAAGGCCGCCGGGGCGGCGAACACCAGGCCGTAGGCGACCGAGCTCCACCGCAGCGCCGAGACGGCCGGCGTGACGGCCGCCCGCACGGCGAGCGGCAGCTCGAACTGGCGCGTGGCGTCGTCCAGCCCGCCGTAGGGGATGGCGCGCAGGGTCGCCAGGGCGCCGCCGGCCTGCAGATCTCCCCCTGCCGGCTGCACGTGCCCCCCTGGCGATGACGAATGTGTTGGCGAAGTCGGCTGCTCGTTCGTGGGCGCCACCCTACCGACCGTGCGTCCAGCCGCACGGCCCCCGGCGCCGGTCCGTGCCGGGGCGCCGCGGTCCAGCCCGTACCATCGGCCCGTGGCCGAACCGACCCTCCCGCTCACGGCAGCCGCCGCCGGCGCCTACCCGGGCGCCCGCCGGCCCGACCGCCGCCGGACGGTGGACTCCGCCGGGGTCGCCATCGCGGTCGCCGAGTGGGGCGACCCGGACGCCCCGGTGCTCCTGTGCGCCCACGGCGGGTTCGACTTCGCCGAGACGCTCAACGTGTTCGCCCCGATGCTGGCCGACGCAGGCTGGCGGGTCGTGAGCTGGGACCAGCGCGGCCACGGCGACTCGGCCCACACCCACCTCTACAGCTGGGAGGCCGACCAGCGCGACGCCGCGGCGGTCATCGCCTCCCTGCCACCGGCGCCGATGCCGTTCCTGGGCCACTCCAAGGGCGGCAGCCTGGTCATGCACCTGGCCAACGCCCTGCCGCACCGGGTCGCGGCGCTGGTCAACCTGGACGGCCTGCCGTCGGGCCGGGCAATGACCGACGTGTCGGAGCACGAGCGCACCCGGATGCTGCGGCGGGAGATGTCGGCGTGGCTGGACCACCGGCACACGCTGGTCGGCAAGCAGCGCAAGCCGGGGACCATCGAGGAGCTGGCCGAGCGGCGGGGCCGCATGAACCCCCGGCTCGACCCGGCCTGGCTGCAGTACCTGGTCACGGTCGGTGCGACCGAGGCCCCCGACGGCTGGCGGTGGAAGATCGACCCCACGCTGCGGATGGGCGGGTTCGGGCCGTGGCGGCCCGAGTGGTCGATGCTGCGGCTGCCCGGGATCGGCGTCCCGGTCATGGGCGTGCTGGGGCTGGACCTGGAGTACATGGGCTGGGGCACCCGGCCGGAGGACGTCGTCCCGTACCTCCCTCCGGGCGCCCGGTTCGAGGAGCTCGAGGGCGTCGGTCACTTCGTCCACATCGAGCAGCCGCGCCGGGTCGCCGACCTGGTGCTGGACTTCCTGGACGGCGCGCTCCCGGCGGTGGCACGGCCATGAGCACGTTCACCCTCCGCCACAACCGGGTCGAGCTGGCCGTCCACCGTCTGTCCGACGGGGCCGACGACGTCCGCCGCCCGCTCCTGCTCCTGCACGGCCTGGGGGAGCGCACGCCCTCCCAGGTGCCGGTGCGGCAGCTGTCTGGGTTCGTCTGGCCGGGACCGGTCCTGGGCCTGGACTTCACGGGCCACGGCGCCTCCACGGTGCCGGTGGGCGGCGGCTACACGTCGGAGATCCTGGTCGGCGACGTCGACACCGTGCTGCGCGAGACCGGGCCGGTCACCATCCTCGGCCGCGGCCTGGGGGCCTATGTCGGGCTGCTGGCCGCCGCGGCCCGGCCCGAGCTGGTCCGCGGCGTGGTCCTGACCGACGGCCCCGGCCTGGTCGGGGGCGGTACCCACCCGGGCTCGCCGCTCCTGCCCGTCCCGGCGCCCGGCGGGGTCGTCCCGCCCGACCCGTTCGCCCTGCTCGAGCTGGCCCGGGACGTCCGTCCGCCGGACTACGCGCAGACGTACGCCCGCTACGCCGTGGAGGGGAGCGACCTCGACGACCCGGTCTGGGTGAGCTGCGTGGTGCGTCCGGAGTGGGTCGCAGCCATCTCGGGCGAGCCGGGGGTGGCGCGGGGTTCCGTGGCGGAGGGCCTGGCCAGGTACGCCGCGGTCGACTGAGCGCTCAGGCCGAGGGCGCCTGGGCCAGCCCGCGCAGCGTGGTGTCGACCATGGCCTCGACGAGCCCCTGGAACTCCGGGATGTCGCGGGGCTGGCCGTCCGGTGCGCCGAGCAGGAGGACGGACGCACTGCCGTGCGACGCGGTCCAGAGGACCAGGGCCGCCATGGACAGGTCGTGGTCGGGGTGGATGACGCCGGCCTGCTGGGCCGCGGCGACCGCACCGGCCGACCACGTGAACGCAGCCGTGGCCCCGTCGAGCGTGTCGGCGTCGGGCACGTGCAGGGTGCTGGGCGGGAACCGGAACATCACCTGGAACACGGCCGGCTGCTCGAGCGCCAGTCCGACGTAGGCGCGGGCCATCTCCCGCAGGACCTCGGCGGGGTCGTCGGTCGGGATGGCCTCGAACCGTTCGAGGAGCTCGGCGAAGCCGGTGGCGGCCACGGCGGCGAGCAGGTCCTGCTTGTCGGTCACGTAGGCGTAGAGCGCCGGTGCGGTCACGCCGAGCCGGCGGGCCAGCCGCCGCAACGACGTCTGCTCCAGGCCCTCCTCGGAGAGCTGGCGCCGCGCCTCGGCGACGATCCGGTCCCGCGAGAGCGGCGCGCTGCGGTCGGGGCTGGGCACGCCGGGAGCCTCACGCGGTGGTCGGCTCACTCGTCCGCAGGATCGAGCGTGGTCAGGACCTGCTCCACCTGCAGCCGTGTGCCGTCGATGCGGCCGCGGCACCAGGTCACCAGCTCCGCGGCGCGGGCCACCTTGGTGGTGAGCGCGTCCACGTCGAGCTGGTTCGACTCCAGGTCGGCCACGATCTGGTCGAGCTCGGCCACCGCGGCGGTGAAGCCCAGCTCCTCGGGCGGGGTGTCGTGGGAGGCCATGTCAGTTCCTTCTCTCTCTCGTTCCGTGGGGGAATGGTCAGCCCGGCTCGGTCGACGACACCGTCGAGGTGATGCGGCCGCCGCCGACCACGGTGACCAGCTCGTCGCCCGGGGCCACGTCGGCCGCCGAGCGCACGACCGTGCCGTCGGCCCGGCGGGTCATCGACCACCCGCGCGCCAGGGCGAGGGCGGGGTCGTGGCCGGCCACCTTGGCCGCCACCAGATCGACCGCGGCCTGCGCCCGGTCCAGCAGTCTGAGCGCACCGGGGCCGGTGCGCTGGGCCACGTGGTCGAGCCGGAGGATGGCCTGGTCGAGCCGGCCGGTCGCGGCGCGGGCGGCCCGCTCGGCCGCCAGGTCCACCCGCTGCGCGCCGTGGTCGAGCACGTCACGGGCGGCGGTGGGCACGGCGGCGGCCAGCGCGTCGAAGTGGTCGACGAAGGCCCGGGCCCGCTCGCCCACTGCGGCGGCGCACGCCGTGGGCGTCTTGCAGGCCGTGTGTGCCACGTCGTCGACCACCGTGCGGTCGATCTCGTGGCCGACGCCGGTGAACACCGGCGTCCGCATGGCCACGACCGCACGGGCGACCTGTTCGTCGTCGAAGGCCACCAGGTCGG
This sequence comes from uncultured Actinomycetes bacterium, assembly GCA_903930035.1. Lineage (GTDB taxonomy): Bacteria > Actinomycetota > Acidimicrobiia > Acidimicrobiales > Microtrichaceae > CAJANQ01. The sequence continues at coordinate 6,942 of CAIYXG010000345.1, forward strand.
TGCGCGCACCCCCGCCCCGGACGAGCATGACGACGTCCACACCGAGCCGGTCGGCGGTCCGGAGCCCCGCCACGACCGAGTCGACGGCCTCGGCCCCCTGCGTGCGGGCGTCGATCTCGAAGATGTGGAACCCGACGCCCCAGCGCTCGAGCTCGTGGAGGGCGTCGGCGTGCGCGGCGCTCCCGACGCTGGTCACCAGGGCCACCCGCAGCGGCAGGTCGGGCACGACGAGCTGGCCGTTGACCCCCAGCAGGCCCTCGGCCGTCATCAGGGCCAGGACCCGCTCGCGCTGCTGCTCGACCGCACCGAGGGTGAACGTGGGGTCGATCCCGGTCATCTTGAGCTGGACCGAGCTGCGCTGCCGGTAGGTGCCGATCCGGCCGCAGATGCGCACCAGGACGCCCGTGGTCAGCTGCACGTTGCCGCCGTGGCGGTGGAGGGTCGCGTTCACGTCCCGCTGCTGCGGCTTGAAGAGGGTGATGGACAGGACGGGCGAGCTGCCGCGGGCCGGGTCGGGGTCGGCCAGGTCGAAGTAGATGTGGCCCGAGGCCGCCCTGGTGAAGTTGCGGATCTCGCCCTGGACCCAGGTCTCGGTCCCGAAGGCGTCGAGCAGGAGGCCGTCGAGCTGTTCGTAGAGCTCCCGGACGGAGAGGGTGTCGCTCAACTGGCGTCCTGACGGTGGCGGACCACGAGCACCGGGACGTCGCAGTGGTGCACGACGTACTCGCTGACCGAGCCGATGGCCATGCGCTTCAGGAGCCCGTAGCCGTGGGAGCCCACCACGACGACGTCGGCCGCCAGGTCGGTGGCGGCCTTGCAGATCATGAGGCCGGCGGGCCCCTCGACCAGCTCGCGGGCGACCTGCGTCGGGCCCAGCCCGAGCTCGGCCGCGGTCGCCTCGAGCTCCCGGTCGCCCTCGTCCAGGATGGCGGTGCGCGCCCGTGCACTCTCCTCGGGCGAGAGCAGCCCGCCCTCGATCCCGCCGGCGCCGGAGTCCTCGGCGATCGACGTGTCCGCGACGGTGAGCAGGGTCACCCTGTCGGGCCGGAGCACGGCGACGCCGCGCCGCGCGGCCTCGAGGGCGATCTCGGAACCGTCGGTGGCGATGAGTGCGTGCACGTGGACGTCCTCTCCAGGCTGGCTCGCTGCCGGTCCGACGCCGGCACGGCCTGAGGTGCTGCAGACCCTAGATGCCGGTGGCGACACGCGCAGCGGGACCTGCCCCCGGCGCCGCCGCCCGGGTCAGACCGTCTCGCTCCCGACCAGCGTCCGGTAGAGCTCGGCGTAGAGCCCCCCGTGGTCGAGCAGCTCGGCGTGCGTGCCGCGCTCGACCACGTGGCCGCCGTCGAGCACCAGGATCTGGTCGGCCCCCACGATGGTCGACAGGCGGTGCGCGATGACGAGCGCCGTCCGCCCCTCGAGCGCGCTCGCGAGCGCCGCCTGGACCGCCGCCTCGTTCTCGGTGTCGAGCGAGGAGGTCGCCTCGTCGAGCACCACCACGGCCGGGTCCTTCAGCAGCATGCGGGCGATGGCCAGCCGCTGCTTCTCCCCGCCGGAGAGCCGGTACCCGCGTTCGCCGACCATCGTGTCGAGGCCGCTGGGCAGCGCCTCCACCACGTCGAGCACCTGGGCGGCGCGGAGCGCGTCCCGGACCTCCTCCTCGGTGGCGTCCGGCCGCGCGTACCGCAGGTTCTCGCCCACGGTCGCGTGGAACAGGTGGGGGTCCTGGGCCACCACCCCGATGGCGTGGCGCAGCTCGTCCTGGGCCAGGGCCCGCACGTCGTGGCCGTCGAACCGCACGGACCCGGTCGTGACGTCGTAGAGCCGGGGGACGAGCGAGGCCAGCGTGGACTTGCCGGCCCCCGACGGACCCACGAGCGCGGTCGTGGTCCCCGGCTCGAGCACCGCGTTGATGTCGTGGAGCACCTGCGGCGGGCCGCCCGGGGCGTCCTTCTCGGGGGCGCCCGTCTCGAGCGAGGCCAGCGTGCCGACGTCGGCGGCCGGGTAGTGGAAGTCCACGTGGTCGAACTCGATCCGCCCGGTGGGCCGGCCGAGCGGCGCCGGCTGGTCGGGGTCCGGCACCGGGTTCTGGGTGTCGAGCACCTCGAACACCCGCTCGAACGACACGAACGCCGACATGACGTCGACGCGTGCGTTGGTCAGGCTGGTGAGGGGCTCGTAGATGCGGGCGGTCAGCAGCGCCAGGGTCACCAGCACGCCCGCCTCGATGCGTCCGTTGATGACCTGCAGCCCGCCGACCAGGTACACGGCGGCGACCCCGAGCGAGCCGACGAGCCCCATCATCATGAGGAAGAACCGCGAGTACATGGCGGTGCGGACCCCGATGTCGCGGACCTGGCCGGCCTGGCCGCCGAACTCGTCGACCTCGGACCGGTGGTTGCCGTAGAGCTTGACCAGCAGGGCGCCGGCGACGCCGAAGCGTTCGGTCATGGTGGCGTTCATCGAGGCGTTGAGCCCCATGGACTCGCGCGTCATGCCCTGGAGCTTCTTGCCGACCCGCTTGGAGGGGACCAGGAACAGGGGGAGCAGCACGACCGCCAGGAGCGTGACCCGCCAGTCCAGGGCGATCATGGCGACCAGCGTCGTGACCAGCGTGATGACGTTGGACACCACGGTGCCGAGCGTGCCCGTCAGCGCCCGCTGCGCGCCGATGACGTCGTTGTTGAGCCGGCTCACCAGAGCGCCGGTCTGCGACCGGGTGAAGAACTGCATCGGCATGCGCTGGACGTGGTCGTAGAGCGCCACGCGCAGGTCGAAGATGAGCCCCTCGCCGATGCGGGCCGACCACCAGCGCTCGAACATGGAGGCGATGCCGCCGCCCACGGCGGCGCCGATGATGACGGCCGCCATGACGAACAGCTCCTGCCGGTCCTTGTTGGGGAGGGCGTGGTCGATGATCCGGCCGAACAGCAGCGGCGGGACCAGCGCGAGGAGCGCCTCGACGACGATCATCACGACGAACCCGGTCAGCTGCCACCGGTAGGGCCGGGCGAACTGGCCGACCCGGCGGACGGTCTCGCGGTCGAGCGTGGCTCCCTTCACGGACTCGGGGTCCTGGTGCATGATCCGCATCATCGCCATCGACATGGCGGCGAGGGTACTGCCCGGCCTGCGGGCGGGCCCCGGTCGATGTGGCGTGGGACTGGGTCGTGGTGCCGTGGGGCAGGGTCCTTGTGCCGTGGGGGTCGAGCGAACACGATGCCCACATGCACCTCTCCCGCCCGTGCCCTGACCTGTCCTCGGCGCCGTCGTCCCGCCGGTCGGCCGGCCGCCGCCGTCTGCAGGC
>CAIYXG010000346.1 GCA_903930035.1 uncultured Actinomycetes bacterium
CAGGTCGTCGTCGACGTCGAAGACGTCGCCCGCCTCGGCCCGGAAGGAGGTGCCGACCGCCGTCGGGGCGGCCTCGAAGAAGTCGTCCTGGTCGCTCTCGTCGAGGGACCCGAGGGCGGGGGCGTCCTCGACCTGGTCCTCGAAGTCGTTGTGGCGCTCGCGCTCGCCCTCGTCGCGCCAGCGCGGCCCCGACGACGGCGTCGCCTCGACCTCGGCCTGCTCGTCGCCGATCACGACCTTGGGCACCTGGCCCGTGGGCGGCTCGGTCCAGTGCGGCAGCACGAAGCCTTCCTCGTCGAGCGCCTCCTCGTCGGGGTCGAGCACGCGGGCGTGGCCGCCGCCGTCGGCGTCGTCGGGGGAACCGCCGGGGCGGACCACCGGGACGGCGCCGAAACGGTCGCCGGCCGAGGGCTCGTGGTCCCCGGAGCTGATCCGGACCATGGGCAGGTCGTCGGCCGCCGGGCGGGGCCGGTCGGAGTCCTCGCCGGACCCGGCCTCCTGGGCGCCGATGATCCGGACACCCTCCGTCACGGGACCGTCGGTCTGCGGCTCGTCGTCGTGGCCAGGCTCGTCGTGGTCGCTCATGGTTCAGCCCTCCAGGAGTTCTTTCGTCTTGACCTCGAGGGCCTCGTCGATCTGTGCCTCGTGCGCCTTGGTGAGCCGGTCCAGCTCGGCCTCGGCCCGGTGCAGGTCGTCGGAGGTCATGTCGCCGTCCTTCTCCAGCCCCTCGAGGTCCTTGCGGGCGTCGCGACGGGCGCCGCGGACCGCGTTGCGGCTGTCCTCGGCCTTGTTCTTGACCAGGCGGACGAACTCCTTGCGCCGCTCCTCGGTGAGGGGCGGGAACGCCAGCCGGATCGAGACACCGTCGTTGGACGGGTTCAGGCCCAGGTTCGAGTCCATGATCGAGCGCTCGATCGCCGCCATCGAGCCCTTGTCGAACGGCGAGATCAGCAGCATGCGGGCCTCGGGCACCGAGAAGCTGGCCAGCTGCTGCAGCGGCACCGTGGAGCCGTAGTACTCCACCGGGATCTTCTCGACCAGGGCGGGCGTCGCCCGGCCGGTCCGGACGGCGGCGAACTCGCTCTTCGCGTGCACGACCGCCTTGTCCATGCGTTCTGCGGCGTCCTCCAGGACGGCCTGGACCATTTCGTCACTCATCGTGCCCAGCCTCCCACATCTGTCCGGCCCGGACGGTCAGCCCGGCCCCGGCCCCGGCAGGTCACGAGACGACGGTGCCGACGCGCTCCCCCGCCAGCAGCCGGCCCACGTTCTGCCCCATGAGGTCGAAGACGCAGATCGGGATGTGGTTGTCCATGCAGAGCGTGATCGCGGTCGAGTCCATCACCTTGAGCTGGCGGGACAGCACGTCGATGTAGCTGACCTCGGCGAGGAACTCGGCGTCCGGGTTGGTCCGTGGGTCGTCCGAGTAGACCCCGTCGGTGCCGTGCTTGCCCATGAGGATCGCGCCGGCCTCGACCTCCACCGCCCGCAGCGCCGCGGTCGTGTCGGTCGTGAAGAACGGGTTGCCCGTCCCGCCGGCGAACACCACGACACGCCCCTTCTCGAGGTGGCGCACCGCCCGGCGCCGGATGTACGGCTCGGCCAGCTGGGACATGTGGATGGCGGTCTGGACCCGGGTCGGCTGGCCCAGGCGCTCCAGGGTCTCCTGGAG
>CAIYXG010000347.1 GCA_903930035.1 uncultured Actinomycetes bacterium
CGCGTGGCCCGCCTGGACGAGCACGGTGGCGATCGCCGACATCCCGGCGCCGCCGGCCGCCACGACGTGGACGCGCCGGGGGACCGAGAGGTCCGGCGCCTCACCCACGGGCCGCCTCCGCCACCAGCGCCGCCACCGCCACGGCCGCGTCGGGCCGGCCCACGGCACGCGCGGCGGCCGCCATCTGCGCCAGCCGGTCCCCGTCGAGCAGCGGGAGCACCTCGGCCTCCATGCGGTCGCCGTCGAACTCGGCGTCGTCGACCAGCACGGCGGCCCCTGCGGCCACCAGCGGCCCGGCGTTGTGGCGCTGGTGGTCGCGGGTGGCGATCGGCAGGGGCACGAGGACCGACGGGACCCCGACGACCGCCAGCTCGGCGACCGTCGTCCCGCCGGAGCGGCAGACGGCCAGGTCGGCGGCGGCCAGCACCGTGGCCATGCGGTCCTCGTAGCGCACGGCCCGGTACCAGAGCCCGGCACCCTCCGGCGGACCGGCGAGCGCGGCCGGCACCCGGCCGTCGTCCCAGTCGCGGGCCCCGACGACGTGGTACACGGCCAGGTCGTCGCGGTCCGCCCACCGCTGCGCGCAGTCGAACGTGGCGTCGTTGAGCCGCCGAGACCCGAGCGACCCTGCGAACTCGACCACCAGGGTCCGCCCCTCGGGCACCCCGAGCTCGGCGCGCGCCGCCGCACGGTCCCCGGCCGCCGCGACCTCCAGGATCTCGTCGCGCACCGGGTTGCCCGTCACCACGGCGTGCGGCAGGTCGGTCTCGGGGAAGGGCACCGCGCACGCCCGGGCGAACCGGCCGACCAGGCGGTTGGCCGCGCCGGCGCGCGCGTTCTGGTCGGCCACGACGAGGGGCACCCGCCAGACCACCGCGGCGACGGCCACGGCGGCGCTGGCGAACCCGCCGACGGCGAGGACCACCGAGGGCCGGGTGCGACGGACCAGGCCGAGGGCCTGGAACATGGCCCGGACGAGCCCGACCACGGCCCCGACGTTGTCCAGGGTCAGGCGGCGCTGGATCCCGCGGCCCGGCAGGAGGGTGATCCCGAACCCGGCGTCGGGCACGAGGGTCCGCTCGATCCCCCGCTCGGCGCCGACGAAGTGGATCTCGGAGGGGTCGCGGCCGTCCGCCACGAGCTGGCGGGCCACGGCCAGGCCCGGCAGCACGTGGCCCGCCGTGCCGCCGCCGGCCACGACGGCCCACACCCGGTCGCGGGCCGGGGGCCCCGCCGAGGTCATCGGTCCCGGGCGACCGCGAGGAGCAGACCCACGCCCAGGAGGGACACCACCAGCGAGGAGCCGCCGTAGGAGACGAACGGCAGGGTGATGCCCTTGGTGGGCAGCGTGCCGATGGTGACGCCGATGTGGATGAGCGCCTGGAACCCGAGCCAGGCGGTCACGCCGACGGCCACCAGGCGGCCGAACTCGTCCTTGGCCGTCAGGGCGATGCGGGAGCCGCCCCACATGAGCGTCATGACGCAGCCCATCACGACGAGCGTCCCGAACAGGCCGAGCTCCTCGCCGATGACCGCGAGGATGAAGTCGGTGTGGGCCTCGGGGCCGAGGTAGCCCCACTTGGCGCGCGAGTAGCCCGGGCCGGAGCCGAACAGCCCGCCCGACGCGAGCCCGATCTGCGACTGGTGGAGCTGCCAGGCCTCGGAGAGCTTGAACTCCTCGGGGTGGAGGAACGCCAGGAGCCGCCGGAGGCGGAACCCGTCGCCCAGCGCCAGGACGCCGACGGCGCCGACGGCGCCGACCCCGGCGAGCGTGCCGACCCTCCGGGCGGGGGCGCCGGCCATGTAGATCATGGCGAGCATGATCATGGAGAGCAGCGCGGTGGTGCCCAGGTCGTCGCCGGCGAGCACCAGGCCGGCGAGCATCACGAACCCGACCAGGACGGGCCCGAGCTCCTTCCAGCTCCAGTGCTGCATCGGGTGGAGGTCCAGGTAGCGGGCGAGCCACAGGACGAGCGCCGGCTTGGCCAGCTCGGAGGGCTGGAACTGCAGGGGTCCGAGGGCCAGCCACCGCGTCGCACCGTTGACCGAGACGGCGAGCGGGTTGCCGGGCAGGAGCACCACGAGGAGGGCCGCGAGCGCGGCCAGGTACAGCACCACGGCGGCCGAGTTGCGCAGGAAGCGCATCGGGGCACGGGCGACGAGCACGGCGACCACGACCCCGGCCGACAGGTAGGCGATCTGCTTGAAGGCCACCGACCACGACGCCGAGCCCGCGGCGACGGCGCCCGCCGAGGAGGCCGAGTACACCATCACCAGGCCGAGCATGCTCAGGAGCGCGACGGGCAGCACGACGAGCCACTCGGCGTTGCGGGACGGCCCCGGGCGGCGGCCCTCCGTGCGGCGGCCGGCCGAGGGGCGGCGGGTCGAGGTCATGGCGCGACCCCCGTGAGCTCGCGCACGCAGCGGGCGAAGTCGTCGCCCCGCTCGGCGTAGGAGCCGTACCAGTCGAACGACGCGCAGCCGGGCGACAGCAGCACCACGTCGCCGTCGCCGGCGAGCGCAGCCGCCGCACCGACGGCCTCGGCCATGGAGCCGGCCAGCGCGTGGGGGCGGCCGGGGAGGGCGGCGACGACCTCGGGGCCCGACTCGCCGATCCCGACCACTGCCACGACGCGGTCCGACGCGGCGCCGAGCACCGAGAGGTCCAGCCCCTTGTTGCGCCCGCCGGCCACCAGCACGACCGAGCCGAAGCCGGACAGGGCGGCCAGCGTGGCGTGGGGCGCCGTGGCCTTGGAGTCGTCGTACCAGCGGACGCCGGCGACGTCGGCCACGAGCTCGACCCGGTGCGGCAGACCACGGAACGAGCGCAGCGCAGCGCGGACGCCGTCCAGCGTGGCCCCGCCCCCGAGGGCCGTGGCCGCCGCGGCCAGCGCGTTGGCCCGGTCGTGCGGCAGCGACCGCCACAGGTCCTCCGCCGGCACCAGGTCGCCCTCGGGGCCCGTGAGCAGTCCGTCGCGCTCGGTGTAGTCCACCGGGGTGCCGCCGACCTCCGCCGCCAGGCCGAACCGCACGACCTCGGCACCGGTCCCGACCGGTGCGCACCCGGCGACGACCGGGTCCTCCGCGTTGACCACCGAGCGGTCGCCGGGGCCCTGGTCGGCCCAGATGCGCGCCTTCGCGTCGCGGTAGCGGTCCAGGTCCAGATGGACGTCCAGGTGGTCCTCGGCGAAGTTCAGCCACGTGCCGACCCGCGGACGGAAGTAGCGGCTGTGGGCCAGGCGGAACGAGGAGGCCTCGACCACGAAGCACGAGGGCGCCGGGTCCTCGAGGGCGGCGACGAGCGGCACGTCCAGGTTGCCGACCGCGGCGGTCGCGACGCCCGAGGACTCGAGCATCTGCGCCACCAGGAGCGACACGGTGGTCTTGCCGTTGGTGCCCGTCACGGCCAGCACGGGCCGGTCGTCCCACGCGGCGGCCAGGTCGAACTCCGAGAGCACCGGCCGGCCGGCCCCCTCGGCCGCGGCGAACACCTCGTGGCGCTCGGGCAGGCCCGGCGCCGGGACGACGGCGTCGGCCCGGACCACGAGCTGGGCGAGCTGGTCGGGACCGGGGCGGCGGTGCAGCGGCCGGCCGAGCTCCTCGGCCAGACGGGCAGGGCCCTCGCCGTCGCCGTCGTCGACCAGGTCGACCTCCAGGCCGCGGGCGAGCAGGGCCCGGGCCACGGCGCCGTTGGTGACGCCCAGCCCGACCAGGAGGAACCGCTCCTCGGCCAGCGCCGCGGTCATCCCAGGCCCCCGGCCCGGATGAACTCCCGGTAGAAGAGGCCCAGGCCCGCCAGGGTGCAAGCGGCGGTGACCATCCACATCCGGATGATCACGGTCGTCTCGGGCCACCCCGAGAGCTCGAAGTGGTGGTGGATCGGCGCCATCCGGAAGATGCGGCGCCGGCCCTTCGTGGCCCGGAAGCTGGCGACCTGCAGGATCACCGACACGGTCTCGACCACGAACAGGAGCCCGACCACCGGCAGGAGGAGGGCCGTCGAGCTGCTGAGCGCCAGCGCGGCGAGCGCGGTGCCGATCGCGAGCGACCCCGTGTCGCCCATGAAGATGCGCGCCGGCGCGGCGTTCCACCAGAGGAACCCGGCGCACGCACCCATCATGGCGGCCGCCACCACCGCCAGGTCGAGGCCCACGTTGATCCCGTAGATCCCCGGGTGGCGGAAGATCCAGTACCCGATGACGACGTAGGCGCCGAACACCAGCGCGGCCGAGCCGGCGGCCAGGCCGTCGAGGCCGTCGGTCAGGTTCACGGCGTTGGACGTGGCGGAGATCAGCAGCACGGCCCACACGCACCAGCCGACCTTGCCCAGGCTCCACCCCAGGTCGTTCCACTGGGTGAACGAGATGGTGGTGTGGACGTTGGTCCGCCAGACCATCAGGACGGCGAACCCGACGGCGACCGTCAGCAGGCCGAGCATCTTGGCCCGCTTGGACAGGCCCAGGTTCCGCTCGTTGCGGATCTTGATCCAGTCGTCGAGGAACCCGACCAGGCCGGCGCCGGCGATGGCCAGGACCGAGATGATCCCGGTCCAGGTGAACACGCCGTCGTAGGCGTTGGAGACCAGGTACCCGACGACGCAGCCCGCCACGACGGCCAGACCGCCCATGGTGGGCGTGCCGACCTTGACGGTGTGCCCCTCCGGGACGTCCTCGTGGATGGGCTGGGCGATCTTGCGACGGGTCAGCGCCGTGATGAGCACCTTGGTGCCCACCAGCGAGACGAGGCTGGCGATGCCGGTGGCGAGCAGGAGCCGGATCACGCCGGGGCCTCCGTGCCGAGCGCACGCAGCGCGGCGGCCAGCGCCAACCGGTCGTCGAACTCGGTGACGGTGCGGCCCACGACCTGCGTGGTCTCGTGCCCCTTGCCGGCGACCACGACGACGTCGCCGGGGCCGGCGGCGGCGACGGCCTCGGCGATCGCGGTGGCCCGGTCGGGCACCTGGACGAACGTGCCGCCCTGCTCCACGAGCGCACCGGC
>CAIYXG010000348.1 GCA_903930035.1 uncultured Actinomycetes bacterium
CACCCTCGACGACCTCCGCGGCTGGGCCGACGGCGCGGTCGTCGGCGAGAACCTGAACCTCCCCCACAGCGCCTTCGGGACTGTCACCGTCGGCGGCGCCTCGGCGAACTCCGCCCGCCGGTTCGCCGGTGCCGTCGCCGAGATCGTCGTCACCGACGACGTCCTGTCGACCGCCGACCGGCAGCGCCTCGAGGGGTACCTCGCGCACTCCTGGGGCACCGCAGCCTCGCTCCCGGCAGCGCATCCGTATCGAACGATCCCGCCGCTCACCGCGACGCCGGCCGGTGTCCCGGCGGCACCGCCGACCCCGAACCTGACGACGGGCGACGGTGAGCTCGTGGCGAGCTGGTCGGCGCCCGCGTCGAACGGATCGCCGGTCCGCGATTACACGGTCCAGTACCGGGTATCGCCTTCCGGGACCTGGATCACCGCCGCGGACGCCGTGACCGCCGGGACCTCCACGGTGATGACGGGCCTCATCAACGGCACGACCTACGACGTACGAGTCGCCGCAGTGAGCGCGGCCGGCACCGGCGCCTGGTCGGCCCCGGCGACGGCGACACCCCTCGGGCTGTGGACCCCGGCCTTGCTCTCCACGGCGATGTGGCTCGACGCGAGCACGACGGCGACCGTGCTCACCGACGACGCCGGGGCGGTCTCCCAGTGGCAGGACCGCTCGGGGAACGCCCGGCACGCCGTGCAGGCGACCGCAACCGCCCGGCCGGCCCGATCGGCGGCCGCCCTGAACGGCCGGGACCTGCTCACCTTCGACGGCGTGGACGACCTGCTCGACGTCAGCACAACGGTGCTCCAGGGTGACACGACCCACAGTCTCAGCTACGTGTTCGTCCCGGTCGGCCCGGGCAGTGACACGGGCGGCGCCGGCTACCGGCCCGAGGTCAGCCTGCTCTCGTCCGGCGCCGACCGAGGGGCGTTCCACTATGTCCGCAACGGCGCCACCGGCGCGTCCTACCCGTACTACACCGCTTGGGGCAGCTACGAGGCCGGCGGCTCCGCCTACGCGACCGGGAACGCCGAGCTGATCCAGTTCCGCGCCGAGACGAGCACGTGGCAGGTCCGCCGCAACGGGTCCCTGGAAGGCTCGGGCACCGTGTCGGGCGGGCCCCAGAGCGACGTGGTCGGTCTCCGGCTCGCGGCCCAGCAGTCCCCGTCTCGGCGGAGCAACATCGCGCTCGGCGAGGTGATCCTCTTCACGGACACGCTCAGCGCGGACAACCTGCAGCGGGTCGAGGGGTACCTGGCGCACAGGTGGGGTCTGTCCGCGTCGCTCCCGGTCGCTCACCCGTACCGGAACGCGCCGCCGACGGTGGCGGTTCCCGGTGCACCCACGTCGGGCGCCGTCGTCGCGTCCACAGGTGCGCTCACGGTGGCCTGGGCACCTCCGGTCGATGACGGCGGCGCCGCGGTCACCGACTACGTCGTGCAGTACCGGGTGTCCCCGGACGGGGCGTGGACGACGTTCCCCGACGCCGTGTCGCCCACGACCGTCGCGACCGTCACGGGCCTGACCGATGGCACCGCCTACGACATCCGCGTTGCCGCGGTGAACGCCGCCGGGCCCGGCGCCTGGTCGACGAGC
>CAIYXG010000349.1 GCA_903930035.1 uncultured Actinomycetes bacterium
CGGACCCGGGGGTCCGCTCAGCCCGGCCGACGCGCGTCGCCGCATGAAGTTCCTGTCGGCCGTCGTGGTGCTCCTGGTGCTGGTGCCCGTGGGCAAGCTGGCCCACCTGCAGCTCGTGGGTGCCGAGCGCCTGGTCACCGACGGCAGGGACCAGCGCACCAAGAAGGTCGTCCTGCCCGGGTACCGGGGGGCCATCGTCGACCGCAACGGTGCCGACCTGGCCGTCTCGCTGCCGCGTCGGACCGTGGCGGCCAACATGAAGGTCCTCCGGCTACAGCGCGGCCGGGACCGTGACGAGTTCGCCACCCGTCTGGCGTCCGTCCTCGGCCTCGAGGTCGACGACGTGGTGCGCCGGCTCTCCGACGCGGCGAACGACGACCAGTGGGTGCTGCTCGGCAACAACGTCGAGCCCGACGCCGTGGACGCCGCCAAGGAGATGCTCGCCTCGGACGCGACCCGGGCGTGGCTGCGGGCCGTGCCGGCGTCCGAGCGGGTGCAGGTCCCCGCCCGGCGCGGCCAGGCCGTCCAGCCGATGGACGACCTGACCAACCTGCTCGACGTCCAGGAGACCACGGTGCGCTCGCACCCGGCGGGCGAGTCCGCCCTGCGGGTCATCGGCAAGCTCTCGGCGGACGGCACCGCCGGCCCCCGTGCCGGGATCGAGCGCCTCTACGACCGCCAGCTGTCGGGCACCGACGGCCTCCGGACCTTCGAGCGGGGGACCAAGGGCGAGACCATCGCCGGGTCCGAGCGCCTGGTGGCCCCGGCCCGGTCCGGCGCCGACGTCCAGCTGACGCTCGACCGCACCCTCCAGTTCCAGGTCGAGCGCATCCTGGCCCGCGGCGCCCAGAACGGCATGGCCCGGCGGGGCGTCGCCGTCGTGGGCCGGCCGTCCACCGGCGAGCTGCTCGCGGTGGCCTCCGTCCAGCGTGACGAGGAGACCAAGGAGATGCGGCTCTCCGACAGCCCGGTGGCCTTCGACTCCACCTACCAGGCCGGCTCGGTCTTCAAGCTCATCACCATCGCCGCCGCCACCCAGGCCGGGCTCGTCCACACCGACACCGCGTTCTCCGTGCCGTGGCGCATCCAGGTGGCCGACCGTGTCTTCCAGGACCACCACCAGCACGCGACCGAGCAGATGACCACCAAGGACATCCTGGCCAGGTCGTCCAACGTCGGCACCATCAAGATCGCCCAACTGCTCGGCGAGGACCGCCTGCACCAGGCGCTCACGGACTTTGGGTTCGGCCGCCGCACCGAGGTCGGCAGCCCGGCCGAGAGCTCGGGACTCCTGCCCCCCGTCTCCGAGTGGTACCCGTCGGACCTGGCCGCCTCGGCGATCGGCACCCACGTCTCGGGCACCCCGATCCAGATCTGGTCGGCGTACAACGTGATCGCCAACGAGGGCCGCTACGTGGCGCCGCGCCTGGTCGACGCGACCGTCGGCGCCGACGGCCGGCGCACCCCGCTGCCCGCCCGGCCCACGCGCCAGGTCATCTCGCCCGAGGCTGCGGCCGAGGTGTCGACCGCGCTGGCCGCCGTGGTCGAGGAGGGCACCGGCAAGGAGTGGAGCATGCCGGGCTACCCGGTGGCCGCCAAGACCGGCACGTCCCGAATGCCCAGCCCCAAGCGGGTCGACAAGAAGGACGGCTACCGCTGGGCCGACGGCATGTACCACTACGTCACGACCTTCGCCGGCTTCTTCCCCGTCGACAACCCGCAGGTCTCGATCACCGTGCTGCTCGAGGACGTCCCGCCCGGCAGCTCGGGCGCCACCACCGCCGGCCCGGTGTTCTCCGACCTGGCCCACCTGGCCATCCGCGAGCTGGCGATCGCCCCGACGCAGGCCGTGGCCGCACCGGCCCCCGCACCGGGAACCGGCCGTGCCGTCGCAGCAGGTCCGGTCCGGGCCGCCCCGGCGGTCGCCGGCGCCGTCGGCGCCACCGAGCGGCAGGCTGCGGCCCGTCGCCCCAAGGGCGCGCCGTCGGCCCCCCGCACGTCCTCCAGCTCGACCTCCCGGTCGGCCGTCGGTGGTGCCGGCAACGGCGCCGGCACCACCGCGGCAACCGGGGGTTCCACCAGTTCGACCGCCGGATCGGCCACGATTGGCGGGTCCCGTACGACCACGGGGGCGGCCGGACCCACGTCCACGCGCCCCCGTACCGACGGGGCAGGTTGACGGTGGCCGCGGCAGCGGTCGGGCAGATCGCGGGGAGCGGCGTGTCGCAGGCGCAGGGTGCACCAACCACACGGGTGGGCGACCTGGTCGCGCTCGTGGGTGCACGGCTCGTCGGCGACCCGGACGCCCAGGTCACCAGCGTCACCC
>CAIYXG010000350.1 GCA_903930035.1 uncultured Actinomycetes bacterium
AATTCCGCCACTCCGACGTGCCCCGCCCGAGGGCGGTGCGACGGGTGACACTAGCGCACCGCTCCCCCACGGCGAACTTGGCGTCGGCCGCCCGGGCGCCGGGTGCGCCACCGCCCGACGGGGCGGACGGCGGCGCCCGACGAGCCCCGTCCGTGGGTCAGACCCCGCGCTCCTCGGCGATGTCGCGGCCGTGCGCCGTGAGGGCCCAGATGATGGCGACGTCGAGCGCAATGACGACGGCGGACCAGATGGGCTGGTAGGGCATGAACATGAAGTGGGCACCGGCGCTCAGCACGGCGACGAACACGCCGACCGTCCGCGCCCACACCGCGCCGCTGAAGATGCCGATGCCGGCGAACAGCACGACCAGGCCGACCGCCAGGTGGATCCAGCCCCAGGTCGTGATGTCGAACCGGAAGGCGTAGTCCCGGGTGACGACCAGGTAGTCGTCGTTGGCCAGTGCGGCGATGCCGACCAGCACCTGGAAGATGCCGCCGAGCACCAGCACCACCCCCGCAAAGGTCGCGTAGCCCATGGCCCACGCGCTGGTCTCGGGCTCCCCGTACACAAGGTCCTGACGGCTCATAGCTCCTCCTCAGGCCCCGTTCGGTTGAGGACGAGACTACTTGCCTCGCAAAGGACCTGCCCGCGAAACCGGCAGGGCGGGCGTCAGATGTGCATGCCGTCCATGACCTCGGCGGCCGGCCGGACGACCATGGGGTCGGGAGCGTGCGCCACCTTCTTGTCCTTGTGCGGGTAGTCGAGGGTGTGCACGACGTGGCGGATCGCCTCGAGCCGGGCCCGCTTCTTCTCGTTGGAGTTGATGACCGTCCACGGCGCCTCCAACGAGTCGGTCTTCACCAGCATCGCGTCGCGGGCACGGGTGTAGTCGTCCCACTTGTCGAGCGAGGCCTCGTCCACCGGGGAGAACTTCCACTGCCGCAGCGGGTCGGACTTGCGGGCCTCGAACCGCTCGATCTGGTTCTCGCGGGACACGCTGAACCAGAACTTGAACAGGTGGATGCCGGAGTGGACGAGCGACCGCTCGAACCCGGGGGCCTGGCGGAAGAACTCGCCGTACTCGCTCGGGGTGCAGAACCCCATGACGATCTCGACGCCGGCCCGGTTGTACCAGGAGCGGTCGAACAGCACGATCTCGCCCTTGGTCGGCAGGTGGGCGACGTAGCGCTGGAAGTACCACTGCCCCTTCTCGGTGTCGTTCGGGGCCGGCAGCGCGACAGTGCGTGCACCACGGGGGTTGATGTTCTCGGTGAACCGCTGGATCGACCCGCCCTTGCCGGCGGCGTCGCGGCCCTCGAACAGGATGACGACCTTCTGGCCCTCCTCCTTGACCCACTTCTGGGCCTTGAGCAGCTCCACCTGCAGGTCGTGGAGCTCCTCGAGGTACTTGGCGGTCTTGAGCTTGTCCTTGTACGGACGGCCCGACTCCATGTCGTGGATCGTGATCTTCGGTGCCTCGTCGTGGTGCCCCACCAGGTTCCCCCTCGTCTGTGGTCCACGGGAGGGTACCGGGCCGCACGCCCCAGGTGAACTTCGCCCGTCGTCAGCGGGCGCCCGGGGAGAACAGCGCACCCACCCGGCCCGCCGTGCGCCGCACGGCGCCGAACCGGGCGGCGGCGGGCGACTTCCCCGTGGCGGTCCGGGGGATCCGGACCCGGAGCGCTCCCGGCCGCACCCGGAACACCACGGGGGACGCCATCTCGTCGGACTCGCCGTCGATCCCGACCCGCACGGGGCGGTCCGACTCCACCACGAACTCGCGCGTGGACCACTGCACGGGGCTGAGCAGGGCACCCACGTGGTCCCCCGCCACCGCCACGACGCCCAGCTCGCCGTCGGCCAGCGTCGCCCGGGTCCCGAAGCCCGGTCGCGGCGCCAGGTCGTAGACGTTGTTGGACACGAGCACCACCACGGCGGAGTCCCAACGGTTGCCGCCGCCGTCGGTGAACCGCAGCGGCAGCGGGTCCGCGTGGGGCCCCACCAGGTCGCCGATCGAGCCGAGCGCCGTACCGACCTTGTGGTCGCGGTACTGCTCCTGGGCGACCACCTCGCCGTAGGCACCGTGCGAAACGTTGTTCAGGTACGTCCGGCCCGCGACCTCGCCCAGGTCGATGTGCCGCTGCAGGCCGTCGCCGAAGGCGGCCAGCGCGGCCACCGGGTCGTTGCGGTC
>CAIYXG010000351.1 GCA_903930035.1 uncultured Actinomycetes bacterium
GATGCGGTCCACCTCGGCACCGAGCTCGGCGTAGGTCCACTCGACCGAGGGCGACCGGACCGCGGTCGCCGACGGGTGGGCCGCCACGACGGCGGCGAAGCGGTCCCCGAGGGCGCCGGTCACGGCGTCGTCGGGGAACGGCACGAACCCCTCGGGCAGCGCCGACGCGCCGAGCAGCCCGGCGCGCCAAGGTCCCGTCCCCGGTGGTGCGGTCGTCCCAGCCACGGCGAGAGGGTACTCCTGCGCCCGCCCCTGCCCGTCGCGGCTAGCCGGTGGCGGCCAGGGTCCCGGCGGCCGGCCGGAACGCGAGGAAGATCGAGACGTCGTCGGCCCAGCCCCGGTCGTCGCGGCGGGCGACGTAGGAGAGGCGGGCCTCGTGGTCGCCGAACATCGCGGTGGCGCGCACCACGTCGTCTCCGTTGGCCAGGACCTCGAAGCCGGTCATCGCGCCGTACCGGCGCTCCACGGCGCGGGTCAGCATCGTCACCGGCTGGCCCGGCAGGAACGGGGCGTCGGGCGACAGGGTCTCGTCGCAGTGGCGGACCAGGTCGTCGCTGCCGACGACCACCTCGTGCACGGTCCCGTCGGACGCGAACGGCCGCAGCTCGGCCCGCACCGGCGCGGGGTCGACGGGCCCCTCGCCCAGGCACCGGAAGAACATGACGGTCTGGCCGGAGCCGGGGACCTCGCCGTCGGGGGCGTCGGCCCAGGCCGAGATCCGGGCGAGCTCGGCGTCCCACGTCGCACGGTTGAGGACCAGGCCGGCGACCTCGTCCGACCGGGCCACCAGGTCGTCACGGATGCGACGGACCTCCTGGGCGGGGAGCCGGCCGATCGAGCACCAGGCCGGGCTGCGGACCAGGCTGATGTCGACCGGGAAGCCCTTGGACTCGGCCCAGACCAGGAACTGCGGGAACTCGTGCACGTTCTGGGGCATGAGGCAGTGGTTGACCGAGACGGGCCCGCCGTTGGCCCGGGCCACGGCGGCGTACCGGTCCACGTTCTCGAGCACCTGCCCGAGGTCCGCCCCCTGGCGGATCTCGGCGTAGGTCTGCGGCGAGATCCCGTCGAGGGAGAACACGAAGGCCATCGGCACCCGCGCCAGCACGTCCTGGACCCGGCGGGTCCACTGGGTGGCGTTGGTGACGACCGTGCAGTCCAGGCCGGGCGCCAGCTCGGCCATCAGGTCCCACACGCGGAAGTTCTCGGGGCCGAGGAACGGCTCGCCGCCACCGAACACGACCTCGTCCAGGTGGGGCAGGAACGCACGGAGCTCGTCGAAGAACTCGTCGCCGTAGACCTGCGGGATCGGCGGGCGCCCCTCACGGTGGACCCGGATGGCCGACGACGACTCCCCGTCGCACTGGATGCACTGCAGGTTGCAGGCGTTGGAGAGGTTGAACTCCATGCGGCGCGGCCACTCCAGGACCTGCGACGCGTCGACCCGCCCCTCCCACATGTCGTAGTTGGTGGGATAGCTGGCGGGTCGTCCCTCGAGCCGGATCTCGCCCTCGCACTGCTGGCAGCCGGCCGAGAAGTCGCCACGGGCCAGGTGCGCGGCCTGCCGACGGCGCGCCGCGCCGTCCCACATCGACCGCAGTCCGTCGGTGTGGACGTTGCCGAGCGGGAGCAGGCTGCGGCAGCACGCCATGACGACCCCGTTGGGCGAGAACCGCAGCTGCACGGCCGCGGCGTAGCAGCCGACGTCGCCCGGCCGGCGGACGTTCACGGGCACCACGCGGGCGTCGGGGCTCTGCACGACGGCTACCTCCTTCCGGCGAGGGTACCGGGACCCTCAGAGCTCGGGCACGACGCCCGACGCGCCCAGCAGGTCGAGCACGCCCGAGCAGACCATGAGCGAGAGCAGCAGCCCGGCCACCACGGCGGCGGGCGGGACCGGCCGCCGGTCGCGCGCCTGCCAGACCGCCTGCAGCTCGACCAGGACGATGCGCACGGTGGCCATCACGAGCAGCACCGTCCCGAAGTACGCCGGCATGATCAGGTCGCCGTCCATGAGCTTCTCCGGCTCGGTCTGCTGGAGCAGGAAGGCCGGGAAGAGCGCCACGAGCAGCGAGAGCAGGCTGACGAGGACCATCGGGTCGCGCGAGAACTTCCGGCCCGCCAGCCACCACGCCACGGGCAGCACGAGGAACACGAGCCAGAACACCGGCCGGTCGAAGCCGATGTACCTGATGTTCCAGAACGGGTTCCACCGCCACGTCGTGCGCTCGAAGACCGAGACGCCCGAGGCCAGGAACACCGTCTGCACGATGCAGGTGGCTGCGCCCGGGACCAGGAAGAACGGCACCACGACCGCCAGACGGTCACGGTCCGCCCGCCGGGAGAGCAGCAGGTAGAGGACGGTGCCCGGGACCAGCGCCAGGGTGGCGGCCGGCAGGACGGCGGTGGCGGTGACCGTCAGGACGAGGAGCGCCACCCGGTGGCGGCGGGCCCGCTCGAGGTCGCCGCGGAGCGAGAAGAGCAGGGTGGCCACCATGAGCAGCACGAACGGGAGCGAGAGCGTCATCGTCGGCGAGCCCCACTGGTGCAGGGGCCAGAACGACGGCCCGCGGGCCCGGAGCCCCACGACGTCGAGCCGGGTCCACCAGGCCGTGCCGCGGGGGACGAGCTGCCCCACGTTCTCCAGCAGCAGGTAGCCGAGCCCGTAGGCCGCGGCGAGCCGCGGCCCGAGGGGCGGCAGGTCGTCCCAGGCCGAGCGGGCCATGGTCACCAGGACCGCCACCGTCGCGCCCGCCGCCGCCATGCCGACGACGACCACGGTGACCCGGACCCCCAGGAGCGGGTCCAGGCCCCGGAAGACCAGGTGCCAGCCCGGGTGGGGCACCGAGCTGAACAGCGGCCAGAGGCGGAGCGCCCGGGCCCGCTCGACGTGGGCCTCGTAGTCGTTGGTGCCGCGGACCAGCAGGGTCTCGGCGATGGTGAGCCGCCACATCACCGGGAGGACGAGCAGGCTGCCGACGGCCCCGGCCCAGCGGGCCGGCCGGGTCGACGGGTCCCGCCACCACGCGCACGACGCGTCCCACGGCCGGCGGACCAGGCCCGCCGCGCCGCGCCCTGCGGCCGCCAGGCTGCGCTCGGCCGCAGCGACCGGGGACCGGCCGCGGACCGGCGGGAGGACTAGGACCGTGGCCACGGCCAGGAGCACGAGGTCCGCCAGGACGCTGCCCGTCACCACCCACACCA
>CAIYXG010000352.1 GCA_903930035.1 uncultured Actinomycetes bacterium
CGGCGGCTGCGCGGCCGACAGGAGCGCGTCGCGCAGGAGGGTCTCGACGCCGCTCATGACGCCTGCTCCTGGTCGGTCCCTGGTGCGTCGTGGCCGCCGAGGGCGCGCTCGAGCGTGGCGCCCACGGCACGGAGGTCGGCAGCCACCTGTTCCTCGGGGACGCCCATGCCCGACGCGATGTCGACCACCGGAGCCTCCAGGTAGTAGTGCATGACCGCCGCCTGGCGCTGCGGCAGCGGCAGCTGTTGCACCACGCGGACCACCCGGTCGTGGTCGGCGGCGTCCTCGCCCACCGCCGGCGTGCGGTCGAGGAGCGGCTCGACCGAGGTAGGCACCTCGTCGCGGTCGGTCGTCGAGGCCGTCGTGGTGATCCAGGTGGCGAGCGGCGTGTCGTCGTCCGGCCCCCGCTCGGTCAGCAGCTTCACCATGGCGGCCTGCACGGCGTCCTCGGCACGGCCCCGGTCGTGGGTGATCAGGCCGACCGCCGCCACCACCTGCACGTAGTCCTGCTCGATGAACTGCCGGAGGAGCGCCGTGACGTCGGGCGAGCCGGCGACCAGGCCGGGCTCCTCGCCCCCTGCTGTCGCCGGGCGCGAGCCCGTTGGTGCGTCCCGCCGCATCCGTTCACCCTACGGAGCAGGACCCCGAACGACTACTGAAGAGAGTTCGGCCGGTGCCCGGCCCGCCGGCGCACGGGCACGCCGTCGGGCGGGGTCAGGGGAAGAAGCGGCTGATGGTGTCGGCCACGCAGGCGGGGCGGTCGGCGCCCTCGATCTCCACGGTGACCCGCACGACGGCCTGGACGCCGCCCTTCTCCTCGGTCACCGACACGACCTGGCCGCGGCCGCGGATGCGGGCGCCCGACGGGACGGGGCTGGTGAACCGCACCCGCTCGAGGCCGACGTTCACCCCCATCGAGAACTCCTCGACGGTCACCAGGTCGGGCAGGAACAGGTTCACGAGCGACAGCGTCAGGTAGCCGTGGGCGATCGGTCCGCCGAACGGCGACTCGGCCGCCGCACGCTCGACGTCGACGTGGATCCACTGGTGGTCGCCGGTCGCGTCGGCAAACTCGTTGATCCGCTGCTGCTCGACGGTGGTCCACCCGGTCGTGCCCAGGTCGGTGCCGTCGAGGCCGAGCAGGGCGGCGGGGTTCGGGACGGAGAGTGCCATGGTGCTGCTCAGGCGTGCTGGCTGGAGACCGAGAGGATCTCGCCGGTCATGTAGGACGACAGGTCGCTCGCCAGGAAGACCATGACGTTGGCGATCTCCCACGGCTCGGCGGCGCGGCCGAACGCCTCCTTGGACGTCAGCTCCTCGAGCAGGCCGGGGGGCGTCACCTTGGCCAGGTTGGCGTGCATCGCCAGGCTGGGCGCGACGGCGTTCACCCGCACGTTGTGCTCGGCCGCCTCGACGGCCGCCGAGCGGGTGAGGGCCATGACCCCGGCCTTGGCCGCGGCGTAGTGGCTCTGGCGCTCCTGGGCCCGCCAACCGAGCACCGACGCGTTGTTCACCACGGCGCCGGCCCCCCGCCCGTACATGTGGGGGAGCACGGCCCGCAGGCAGCGGAAGGTGCCGGTCAGCGTGACGTCGAGGACCTTGGACCACTGCTCGTCGGTGAGCTCGGTGACCAGTCCGTTGCCGCCCAGCCCGGCGTTGTTCATCCAGACGTCGATGTGGCCGAGCTCGTCGAGCGAGGTCTGCAGGAGCCGCTGGACGTCGTCCTCGGAGGTGACGTCGCAGGTGACCGTGGTGGGCCGGGTCCCGAACTCCTCGGCCAGCGCGTCGGCGGTCTCGCCGAGCCGCCGCGCGTGGGCGTCGGAGGGGACCAGCCGGCCGCCCGCCAGGAGGACCCGGCGGGCGGGCGCGCCGCCGATGCCGGTGCCGGCGGCGGCCGTCACGACGACGTGCTGCCCCTCCAGCAGGCTGCGGCCCGGCGGCTCGGTGGGGGTGGTGGGCATGACGGCTCCAGTTCGTGCGTGGTCGGGGGCGGTGGGACCGGCTGCGGCTAGCGGGGCTCCCGGGGCAGGCCCAGGGCCCGCTCGCCGATGATGTTGCGCTGGATCTCGTCGGACCCGCCGTAGATCGTGTCGGACCGGCTGAAGAAGAACAGCTTGTGCTCCGGGCCCATCTCCAGGTCGCCGGCGTCGCCCTCGTCGGCCAGCGAGTAGCGGGTGAGCAGCGC
>CAIYXG010000353.1 GCA_903930035.1 uncultured Actinomycetes bacterium
CGGGGCACACGACCACCACGGACGCGACGGGCGCGGTCGACCCGGCGGCCTGGCGGCGCTCGTCGGCCAGGAGCCGCTCGGCGACGACGCCGGACTGGCTCCGGTCGGCGCGGACCTCGACGGCCGTCGCGACCGTGGACGCCGCGAGCACGGTGGCGAGCAGCACGGCCGTGGCACGGGGCGACCGGGCCAGCGCCATGCCTGCCGCCACCGCGGCCAGGAACAGCGGGTAGACGACCGACGCGTACCGGGAGGCGAAGGTGCCGCCCGCGGCGAAGCTCACGGCCCACGCGACGCCCAGGGTGACGAGCAGGACGCCCACCTCCGTGCGGACCCGGGGCAGGGGCCGGCCCCCGAGCACCAGGTGCGGGTCGGGCCGGCGCACGGTGCGGACCACCAGGGCGGCCGCGACCAGGCCGACCAGCAGGTAGCTCAGCAGCTGGGCCTCGGCGAACGAGCCGCCGGCGAAGTCCACCAGCGCGACGACCAGCATGGTGGTGGGTCGGAACGGCTTGCCCCACGGCGTCCCGGTGCGGGCCGACTGGAAGAGCATCGTGGGCAGCCAGGGCAGGAAGAGCAGCCCGCCGACCACCAGGGCGCCGACCGACCAGCGGGCGCCCGTCCGGGTGGCCGGGGTGCGGCCACGGACCGACTGCCAGAGCGCCACCAGCCCGACGGTGCCGAGCAGCCAGAGCGACCAGTAGTGGGTCCAGAGCAGTGCGGCCGCGACCAGCGCCAGCCCGACCGCCGTGAGGACCCGGGTGCGGCCCGTGGTGCGGCCGGACCACAGGTTGTCGACCAGCAGGTACCCCGCCAGGACCTCCACCACGACGAGCGCGTACATGCGGGTCTCGGCGCCGTACCGGACGCCGTAGGGGACGACCGCGTACGTCGCGAGCATGAGCAGGCCGGTGCGCCGCGAGCCCAGCCCGTCCCCGGCGACCCGCGCGCCGACGCGGCGGCCCACCAGGTAGGCCAGCGGCAGCCCCGCGGCCGCGACCACCGCCGACAGGGACCGGACCCACCAGTTGGAGGTGTCGACCGTGGTCCAGAGGTGGAGCAGCACGTAGTAGAGCGGCGGGTGCCCGTCCTGGCGGAGCGCGTCGGGGAGCTGGTCGAGCGGCAGCCGGGCGATGTTGACGCTCAGCGCCTCGTCGAGCCAGAGGTCGCTGCGCGGGGCGAGCCGGGCGGCGACACCGACCAGGACCGAGAGCGCCGTGAGCCCGAGCAGCCACCGGTCGACGGCCGGGGCGTCCGGGTCGACGTCGTCGAGCAGCGTCGTGGTGCCGTCGGCAGGGGTGCCCACTCAGCTCCTGTCGTCGGGGCGCCCGCCCCGGTCGAGCCGTTCGAGCCGGTCCACGGCGCCCGCCAGCTCGGCCAGCCGGGTGCGTTCCTCGAGCGCCACGTACTCGTAGGCCCGCCGGGCCGGCCGGAGCGCCTTGAAGAACAGTCGGCGGGCCCGGCCCGAGGCGGTGCCGGCCTCGCCGAGCCACGGGTTGGTGACGTCCTCGGGGAACCGGAGGCGCCCGGCGTCCAGGTCGAACCGGTACCAGCGGCGCATCTTCTCGAAGGCGTGCCGCTCGGCGTGGTCGGGGTCGAGCGCGGTGGGCAGGCCGTCGAACAGCTGACCGGACTCGTAGAGGTCGGGGTAGAAGTTCTCGAACACGAGCTCCTCGGGGCGCACCCAGAAGGGCCACTCGTGGGGCAGGCGGGGCCAGCACATCGTGGTGAAGGCCTCGGGCTCGACGAACTGGTCGGGCTCGACGAACTGGGCGTACCCGATGGGCAGGGTCCACTCGCAGAACTCGGTGGAGTCCGTCAGGCGCCCGGCCGCGGCGTAGGCGTCGACGGTGAGCGCCCGGTCCATGACCTGGGGCATGTGGGCGGCGAAGGACAGGTGGCCGGCGCCCAGGTACTGGAGCGCGAGGTACGTGGCGTGCTGGGCCCGGTCGAACGAGGTCTCGTCGCGGCGCCAGAGCGCCAGGTCGTAGTAGGCGTACGTGACCATGCGGCCGGTCGCGGCGTCCACGAAGAACTCGGGGCCGACCGGCTTGAGCGGCCGGTAGTCGTCGTCGGACTGCAGGAACCGGTCCTCGAGCGGTCCACGCTCCACCAGGGCGCGGCGCAGCACGGCGTTGTGGGCGGCGTGGGTGGACCCCAGCCGGGCCTGCTCGGCGTCGGTCAGCAGCTCGGCCTCGTCGACGAGCGTCAGCGTCAGGCCGGCTCCGGTGGTGGGGGCCGCCAGCTCGGCGAGCGGACCGTGGTCGCGGCCCGGGGCCAGCACGACGGCCTCGGTGACCCACGGCATGAAGTGCCGGACGTGGCCGAGGGTCTCGGCCAGGAGGGCCGGACGGTTCGAGAGGTAGGCGATCTGCAAGGGAGGCACCGGTGCGGTCACGGTCCGGGGACGGACCGGGGACGGCCCGATCCTACCGATGACCGCCCGAGCCGCCCGGCACCAGCGGCGGGGTGCGGCCGCCCAGCGTGCGGAGCGCGTCGCCCACCGCCTGGGCGGTTGCTGCCCAGCTCGGCGAGGTCCAGCCGGCGGCCCGGGCGACCGCCGCCTGGTGGTAGTCGGCGTCGAGCAGGTGCCGCTCGACCAGGACGCACAGCGCGTCGAC
>CAIYXG010000354.1 GCA_903930035.1 uncultured Actinomycetes bacterium
CCGCCTGCCGGGGCGTGGCGCGGAAGATGCCGGCGCCGAAGCGGTCGAAGTCGAAGCGGCTGGCACCGGCGGCCATCATCTCGATGGCGCAGCAGGCCAGGCCCGACGTGAGCGGCATGAGGCTGCGGGACCGCGCCCAGCCGACGACGTCCTCGAGCACCCCGGTGAGGAAGTTGTGCTCCAGGCCGGCGAGGCCGTCGTTGCGGAAGGTGGGCCCGTCGGACATCAGGCCGCCACCCCGCCCTCGGCGGCGACCGGCTCGCGGCCGTCGAGCCCCACCCGGCGGACCGTCGTGCGGGACGTCCGGGCCGCGTCGACCATCTCCGAGGAGCGGCGCTCGTGCTTCGCCGGGCCCCAGTTCAGGGCGCCCTTGCCGATCAGGTAGACGAACGACTCGAACACCGCGAAGGAGAAGACGGCGATGACGGCGATGCCGTAGCCGCCGAGCTCCCGGTAGATGGTGGTGAACGGGTAGAAGAAGATGATCTCGATGTCGAAGACGATGAAGATCATGGCCACCAGGTAGAAGCGCACCGGGAACCGCTCCGGCGGCGGGACCTGGTCCACGATGCCGCACTCGTAGGGCGACACCTTCGCCTTCGTGGGCTTCGGCGGGTTCAGCACGCGAGCCGTCACGAAGCTGATGCCGGCGAACCCGCCGGCGAGCACCATCAGGACGACGAGCGGGAGGTACTGCCCCACGTCAGCCGGCCTTTGCGGGCGTCCACTCGGCCCGGGCCGCCATGGCGCGCTTGTCCCGGTGGTGGAGCATCCACGCAAAGACGGCGAACAGGATGCCGTTGAAAATGGTGAACAGCGCAGGGATGAAGCGCTTGTTGCCCAGGTTCCGCTGGACCACGACGGTGATGATCTGCGCCTTCTCGTCGGCCACCGGCGGCGGCGGGGCCTCGCCCGGTGCGACCACCACGTCGGTGGTCTTCTGCAGCGTGATGGCGGCGAAGAGCGGCGGGTTCTTCACCTGCACGGTGGAGGCCACGCGGTTCCAGGCCTTCTCCAGGAGGTTGCGCTCGCCCTTGATCGTCTCGGGCTCGGACGCCTTCTTCCCGCCGAAGAAGTACACGTCCTTGATGATGTAGTCGCCCGAGGAGGTGGTCTCGCCGAACACCTTGGTCGCCGACAGCGTGGCCTCGGCCGCGGCCACGGCGTCGCCGCGGCGGGAGTCGGACTCGGGAAGGATCCGCCAGCCGTTCAGCTGCCCGTCGAGCTCCTTCTTCAGCTGCGGGACGATCGTCACGGCCTTCGTCAGCGACGACGGCCGGTAGTTCTCGCCCTCGGTCTCGGCGATGCGGCGGGCCACCTCGGGGTTGTTGGCCTCGAAGTCGCGCAGGAACTCCACCGGGTCCGGCAGTTGCTCGGTGCGCGGGAGGCGGTTGAGCTCGTCGACCGCGACGGGGTCGTCACGGGTGAAGCTGACCTCGCGCTCGATCCACGACGGGTCCTTGCCCTTGAGGCCGATGCCGTACATCCACCAGATCGCGCCCATCGAGAACATCCAGCCGGCCAGGCAGGTGAGCGAGATGAGGAACCCGGTGCGCACCCCGGTGTTGGTGGCCAGCAGCAGGTACACGGAGCCGCAGAGGACCACGACGCCGGTCAGGACGACGAAGACGCCCCGGATGGTCGGGTCGAAGGCAATGGCGGCAAGGGTGGAGGTCATCGGGGGCTCCTGCGCGGTCAGCCGGCGGCTGCGCCGGCGAACGTGGGCGAGTTCTTGGTTCCCGCCACGGGGGACTTCACGGTCGAGTCGTTGTCGAGGTTGCGCTCGTAGGTCACGATCGCCCACACCTGCTCGGAGGTCAGCATGCCCTCGGGACCCTTGTCGGGCACGCCCTTGTCGGCCTGGCCGGTGTTCGGGTTGGCGCCGAAGCCCGGCATCTGCGGGTTGCCCTGCTTGCGGGAGAAGTAGAGCTTGCCCGACTCCATGCCGTTCCAGATCAGGTCGAAGTGCTGCTTCTCGGTGGCGACCTTCTGGATGCCCTCGAGGTTGGGGCCGAACGCCGAGTACTGGATGCGCTCGAACGGGGCGTAGGCCTTGCCGTAGTTGGCGCCGGGGACGTGGCACCGGGCGCAGGAGTACGAACCGGCCGCCAGCTCCTGGTTGTTGAACAGGATCTCGCCGAGCTTGAGCTCGTCGGCCCGCGACAGGCGGTTCGCGTTGAGCGGCTCGCCGTCGCCACGGTTGGTCTTCTGGACCTCGATCATCTTCTTGTAGAGGGCCGGGTCGATCTGCTTCACGACGTCGTTGACCTGCGTCCGCATCTCCGGGACGGTCAGCTGCACCGACCACAGGTAGTCGATGATGTTGTCGATCTGCTGGGACGTGAGCGGACCACCGCCGGGGCCGCCCCACGCCGCCATCGGCGAGCCGGGACGCCCGTAGTTGAGGATGTACCGGACCTCTTCCTCGGAGTAGCGCCAGAGGACGGTGTCGAGGGACGGGGCGATCCAGTTGACCTGGGCGACGAACTGCCCGTTCTGGTCGTTGAGGATGTAGTTGGCGACACCGCCGCCACCGCCGCCGCCGTGGCAGTTCACGCACTGCGCACCGTTCTCGTAGAGGTCCAGGCCGCGCTCGACGAACGTCTCCTGGAAGACCTCGACCGCGCCCTCCTGCCGGCCGGGCTCGCCCAGCCAGTAGAGCGGGATGACCACGGCGCACAGCGCCAGCAGGCCGGCGGCGGAGAACAGGGCCCAGTTGAGCTTCTTGCCCTCGAGCTCCTCGTCGGAGAAGTACTCCTTGCGGTTGGCGGCCAGCTCGATCTCCGAGCCGACCTCGTCGCGGCCGGCGCGGAGGTTGGCGATCAGCCAGGCGATGCCGCCGAGCACGACGACGGCCAGGACGACGAAGCCGAAGGTCCGTTGTGAGGAAGCAAGAATCATGTGGTCAGTACGTCCGTCTGTGTCGGTTCTGGGTCAGGGCGCTCAGCCCGAGTGGCCCTCCGAGGAGCCAATGCAGTTGGGACCCTCGGCCTCCTGGCCGGTGGTGTTCACGCCGATGGGCGGGCCCTGGACGACCTGGCCGGTGTTGACCACCAGCGAGCCGCCGGCGATCTCCATCGCGAAGCTGTCCATGCCGCGCGGGGCCGGGCCGCCCTTCTTCTCGCCGACCTGGTTGTACTGCGAGCCGTGGCACGGGCACTCGAACCACTGCGAGCTGTTGCACGACGGCACGCGGCACCCCAGGTGCGGGCACTTCTGGTAGAGCGCCACGACGCCGGCCTTCATGCCGTTGAGCACGGCGGGCGAGTAGACGAGCTCGGCCTTCGGCAGCGCCGAGGACGGGTACTCGGTGATCCACATGCGGCCCTCGGGCTTGTAGAGGAAGCCGTTGTTCTTCTGGATGTCGGCCTTGATGTCGCTGACCTTGCCGACGTTGATCTTGGAGCCGAAGCCGCCGGAGCTCGACGGCCACAGGAAGCCGACGAAGGCAGCGCCGAACCCGGCGACGCCGAGGCCGAACATCGCCACGATCGAGCGGTTCAGGAACTGGCGGCGGGTGACGTCGTAGGTCTCGGGGTCGGGCGGGGTCCACGCCACGGGGGCTGCGGCGGGCGCCACCTCGATGCCGCCACCGGTGCGGGCCAGGGCGGCCGACTTCTCGACCTCGCGGCCGGACGGCGCGCCGACCGACTCGAGGGCGGCCTCCTTGCGGGCCTTCTTGTCGCGCGTGGCGGTCTCGCGGGAGAGCGAGCCGACGGCGGCGCCGGCGTCGCGCCGGCGGGCGGCGCCGGCGAGCGCCACGGCGGCCAGGACCGCAATGACGACGACGGCGAGGACGATGAAGATGCCACTCATTTGGTCACCACCTCACAGCTCGAAGAAGAGGCCGTCCACCCAGGGGAGGGTGAAGTTGAAGCCAGGGCCACGGAAGAACGAACCGATGATCACGAGCACCGCCCAGAACATCATGTGCACCGTCATCAGCGAGATCGCGAACTTGCGGTCCTCGGGATGGTTCGACGGGTTCTTGTCGATGTAGGGGGCCAGGATCAGGATGAAGATGCCCATGCCGGGGATGGTCACGCCGGCCACCATCGGGTGGAACATCGTGAGCAGCTCCTGCAGGCCCAGGAAGTACCAGGGGGCCTTGGAGGGGTTGGGCGTCTGGTTGAAGTTCGCCAGCTGCAGCAGCGGCGCGTTGACCAGCCACGAGAAGACGAACAGGAACGCGATGCACGCCAGTGCGGCGACGAACTCGACCACCAGCAGGTGCGGCCACACGTGGACCTTGTC
>CAIYXG010000355.1 GCA_903930035.1 uncultured Actinomycetes bacterium
GACGTTCACGACCAGCAGCCCGACCAGCACCAGCCAGCGCGCCGTCGGCGACGGCGCGGCGCACAGCAGTGCCACCCCGCAGAGCGCCCCGAGCGGGTTGGCTCCGGCGTCGCCGAGCATCGCCTGTTCCTTGAGATCGGGCCGGAGCAGGCCCAGCCCGGCGCCCACGCCCACCGCCGGGGCGGCCAGCGTCGCCGTCCCGGACACCGCCGCCGCCACGACGAACACGGCGACCGAGACCTTCACCGCCCGTCCGGGCGCCCGGTCGAAGAGGTTCACCATGTTGGCGGCCAGTGCCACGACGGCGCCGTCCCGCACCGCGCCCACCGCCGAGCTGTCGCCCGTCGCCAGCTGGCCCGCCACCATGATCCCCAGGGCACCACCCCCGAGGAGCTTGACCATCCCCGACGTCAGCTCCCCGCGCGACAGCGCCCGCAGGTGGCCGCGGAACCCGCCCGACTGGCCCACCCCGACCACGTCGTCGAACAGGCCGAGCAGGCTGAACCCGCCGGTGGCGAGCAGCGTCGCGGTGACCAGGAGGTCCACCGAGGGCCCGCTCTCTGCGGCGAGCAGCACGATCCGGCCGACCGCCACGACGAGGAACGCCGTGACCGGGACCAGCACCCCCACCGCGGTCGGCAGCTGCCGGCCGCGGAAGTTCTGCCGCTGGAGCACCTCTGCCGAGAACATGGCCGCCGACGACGCCCACAGCGCGAGCGCGACCAGCGCGCCCAGCAGGAGGCCGACCAGGACGGCGGTCACTGCCGTCCGGCCCGGTCGAGGGCCAGCCACGCCGTGTAGGGCAGGGCGATCATCAGCATCATGGCGGGCATGGACACGCCGGAGTCGTTGAGGCCCCAGGCCAGGACGCCCAGCAGGATCGCCGAGGCGCCGAACGGCCGGAAGCTCGGGTGGGCGTCCATGACCCGCTGCATGAACCGGTTCGGCCGCCAGGTCAGGTAGGCGAAGTAGAGCAGTGCGGCCGGGATCACGATGGTCCAGACCGTGGAGGTCAGCACGTTCAGGTTCGCCTCGAGCTTGCGCTGCAGGATCGTCCCGGCGCCGCCGTCGAGCGCCTTCGCCGCGAACCGCCCGAGGTGGGTGCGGGACGCGGCGGGCCGGGACAGGTCGAACGCCGCGAACCCGACCAGGATCCCCACGGTGACCACGGCGATCAGGGCCGCCAGCCGGGCCCGCAGCTTCACGCCGGCGAGCATCAGGAGGCACACCGCGTAGGCCGGTGCGGCGGCCAGGACGCCACCGACGTCGCTGCCGAACATCGGTCCGCCGTCGGCGACCACCAGCAGGCCGAACACGGCCGAGGCCACGAGCACCGGCCCGGTGCGCGACGAGTCCGGCCGCCGGCGGAACCACATCTCCCAGCCGGCGGACACGGCGATGAGCGCGCTGACCGACATCACGGAGAACGCCTGGTTGCCGATCCCGGCGAACCGGCCCGCGACGACGGGCGAGTAGCCGAAGATCGTGTTGATCTGCAGGGTGGCGCCGGTGAGCAGGTCGACCACGAGCAGGAGCGAGGTGGCCCCGGCCAGGAGCGCCGGCGGGAGCAGGACCTCGCGACGCTCGAGCGGGAGCACCAGCACGGCCAGCAGGCCGGCGAAGGCGAGGACGACCAGCCCGATGGTCACGACCACGAAGGGCCCGTAGCCCAGGAGGCCCGACAGGTAGACCGACAGCGGCACGGCCAGCACCGTCAGGGCGAACCACTGGAGCCACCGGCTGCCGCCCCAGCCCCTGGCCAGACCGACCGCCGAGAGGATCAGCAGGAGCACCAGCAGCACGATGTAGGCGACGGTGACGGGACCGACCGCCGCGTCGCGGAACACCGCCCGCTCGCTCGAGCGCACCATCGAGGCGGTCCGTGCGTCCAACGAGTCCGACGACGCCACCGACGACACCGGGGTGTCGTTCATGGAGTCGGCGGTGCCGAGGTCGAGCGAGTGCAGGACCGTGGACGCCAGGTCGGTCAGCGTGACGTAGCCGGTCCGACGGGTCGAGGCGGAGCGGGCCCAGCCCTGGGAGAACCCGGGGCCCGCCACGCCGAAGACGGTCAGCTGCTCCTTGTCGAGCGGTGCGGTGGGCCCGACCACCATCACGACGTCCCGGGACAGGTCGACCTGTGCGAGCAGGTCGCCGACGAGCCGGTCGGAGTGGGCCAGCGCCGCGGCGAACTGCCGGTCGCCCTGGTCGGGGGTGCTCTGCAGGCGGGCCTGCTCGGCGCGCTCGAGGTCCGAGAGCTCGAGCAGGAGCACGTCCACGTCGCCGGCCAGCCCGGCGGCCCGCCGCACGGCGGACGGGTCCAGCTGCACCCCGAACGGGGCCAGCGGGACCGCCCGCAGCAGCCGGTCCCCCACCTGGCCGCGCCGGACCTGGCCGTTGGTCCTGGCCGCCGCCAGGGCGACGGCACGGCCGTCGTCGTCGTTCGGCCCGAGGTCCGCGTTGCCCACGACCCCGACGACCTTCCCGCCACGGGCGAGGGTCTCGCCGAGCGCGCCCGGCAATGCGCCGTACTTGAGCGACGCGTTCCTGGCGACCTGTTCCGGGAACGTCAGCGCCAGCACGTCGCCACGCACCGGGAGCCCCGTCCGACGGCGGTAGACGTCGTCGGCCGGCCCTTCGGGGGTCAGCGTCCCGGCGTCGGTCGCCTGTCCCGCCGTGAGCGGGTCGAGGTCGTCGGCCCGGTTCCCGGCACCGACCGTCAGGTAGGCCCGGGACGGGTCGGTGCGGGGACCCACGGTCCGGGTGCTGGTCGACGCCACCGCGGCACCGTCGAAGAACCGCAACAGGTTGGGCGGTCGCAGCTCGCGCACGGCGTCCCAGGTCAGTCGCGGCGCCGTCACCACGACGACACGGCGGGCCGTGCCCCGGGAGCCGTCGTCGGCCTGCGGCGCCGCCGACGCCGGGACGGCCGCGACCAGCACGACGAGCACGGCGAGCAGCAGCGCGGTCGGACGGGACGTACGTCGGGCGGTCATACCAGCTCCTCGTAGACGTGGGCGACGCCGGCGACCAGCGCGTCGGTGTCGAAGACCTGCTCGGCGCGCTGCTGCCCGGCCCGGCCGACCTGCGCGCGGTCCGGGTCGCCCAGCAGCCTGACCAGCCCGTCGGCCACCGCCTCGGCGTCTCCGACGGGCACCACGGTGCCGCCGGTGCCGTCGCCCAGCAGCTCCGGCGCCATGCCGACGGCCGTCGACACGACCGGGACCCCCAGGAGCATCGCCTCGGCCAGCACGATCGGGATGGCCTCCCACACCGAGGTCAGGACGGCGACGTCGGCGGCGGCCAGCTCGTCGGCCGCCCGGGGCCTGGCGCCCACCAGCTGCACCGAGCCACCCACCCCTGCAGCAGCGACGGCGGCCTCGACCTGGGGGCGGGCCGGCCCCTCGCCCACCACCACGAGCCGGGCCTCGGGGAGCTGCCGGACGACCTGCGCCCAGGCCGCGACGAGCGTGGTCAGGTCCTTCTGCGGATGGAGTCGGGTCACGGCCACCACCACAGGAGTGTCATCGCTCAGACCGAGCCCGGCGCGGACCTCCGCCCGCGACGTGGTCGGCGCGGGGGCTGGGAAGCACGGCACGACCACCCGGATCCGGGACTCGGGCACGGTCCCGGACAGCGCGTCCGCGAGCTGCGGGGTGGGCGCGACGACCCGGTCCATGCGGCGAAGGACCTCCCGCTCGAGCCGACGCTGCAGCTCGGCCGAGCGGCCCGCCGTCGCGTCGAGCACCACGTTGTGCTGCGTCATCACCAGCGGCCGGGCCGGCCGGCCGGCCACCAGGCTCCAGGCCGCCTTGAGGCCGTGGGCGTGGAGGACCGCCGCGCCCGACCGCCACGGCCGGACCGCGGAGCGGGCCGCCCCCAGCCCCCCGGGCGCCCTCCCCGCCGGCACCGGGCCGACGCCGTCGAGGGCTCCGATGCCGTCGCGCACGCCCACGGGCCC
>CAIYXG010000356.1 GCA_903930035.1 uncultured Actinomycetes bacterium
GCCAGGTCGAGCGACTGCCGGCCGTTCAGCCGGGGGTCGCACGCGGTCTCGTACCGCAGGCCCAGGTCGTCGTCGACCAGCTCGTCGGCGCCCCCGAGGCACTCGGTGACGGCGTCGCCGGTCAGCTCGACGTGCACGCCGCCGGGCCAGGTGCCCTCGGCCCGGTGGGCGTCGAAGAACCCACGGATCTCGTCGAGGATGGCGTCGAAGTGGCGGGTCTTGCGGCCGCTCGGCGCCGTGAAGGTGTTGCCGTGCATGGGGTCGCACGCCCACACCACCGGGTGGCCGGCGTCGGCGACTGCGCGCAGCAGGGGCGGGAGCGCCTCGGTGACCGTCCCGGCGCCCATGCGGGAGATCAGCGTCAGCCGGCCCGGCACCTTCTCGGGGTTGAGGGCCTCGCAGAGCGCCAGGACCTCGTCGGCCGTGGCGGTCGGGCCGACCTTGCAGCCGACCGGGTTGTGGATGCCGCGGAAGAACTCCACGTGGGCGCCGTCGAGCTGGCGGGTGCGCTCGCCGATCCACACCATGTGCGCCGAGCAGTCGTAGTAGTCGCCCGTGAGGGAGTCCTGGCGGGTGAGGGCCTCCTCGTAGCCGAGGACGAGCGCCTCGTGGCTGGTCCAGAAGTCGACCTCGTGGAGGGCCGGCACCGTGGCGGCGTCGAGGCCGCAGGCCGCCATGAAGCGCAGGGCCCGGTCGATCTCGCCGGCGATCTTGTCGTAGCGCTGGCCCTCGGGGCTCGAGCTCACGAACTCCTGGGTCCACTGGTGGACCTGCGAGAGGTCGGCGAAGCCGCCCTTGGTGAACGCGCGCAGGAGGTTCAGGGTGGACGCCGACTGCTGGTAGGCCTGGACCAGCCGCTGCGGGTCGGGGACGCGGGCCTCGGCGGTGAAGGCCAGGTCGTTCACGATGTGCCCGCGGAAGCTGGGCAGCTCGACGCCGTCGACCGTCTCGGTCGGGGCCGAGCGCGGCTTTGCGAACTGTCCGGCGATCCGGCCGACCTTCACCACCGGCACCCCGGAGGAGTAGGTGAGGACGACGGCCATCTGGAGGATGACGCGGAGCCGCTCCCGGATGGAGTTGGCGGAGAACGCGTCGAACGACTCGGCGCAGTCGCCGGCCTGGAGCAGGAACGCCTCGCCGTCGGCCACCCGGGCCAGCGAGCTGGTCAGGCGGCGGGCCTCGCCCGCGAAGACGAGCGGGGGATAGCCGGCGAGCGTGCCGAGGGTGGCCTCGACAGCGGCCGTGTCGGGCCAGTCGGGCTGCTGGACGGCCGTGCGCGAGCGCCAGCTCTGCGGCGTCCAGTCGCTGGAGGGGGAGTCCGCGGGGGAGTTCACGGCCGTGACCCTACCGGGGGGCCCTCACCGGGTGACAACGCAGTTCCGGCCGCCGGTCCGCCCCGCCGGAGGGGGACGGACCGGCGGCCGGGACCAAGGACCGTGGAGGTGCGGCGGTGCTACAGGGCGGTGGCGAGCGCCTGCTCGCGGACCGTGTTCACCGCACGCTTGACCAGGCGGCGGGCGGCCTCGGCGGTGATGCCCAGGTCCTCGCCCACCTCGCGGTAGCTGCGGCGGCGGCCGTCGACCATGCCGAAGCGCTGCTCGACGGCGCTGCGGGCCCGGGGGTCGAGCACGTCGAGCAGGCCGTGCAGCCACTCGGCGTGCTCGCTGTCGATGAGCTGGGCCTCGGGGCTGGGGTTGGCGTCGTCGGCCAGCAGGTCCACCAGCTCGTTCGAGTCGTCGTCGCCGACCGTCCGGTCCAGCGAGGTCGGCGTGCTCAAGCGGTGCAGGCGTGCGTTCTCGTCGTCGAGCTCGTCGCCGTCGCCCGACACCGCACGGAGCGCCGAGCGGAGGGCGGCGGAACGGTCGCCGGGCAGGCGCACGAGCGAGGCCTTCTGGTCGAGGGCCCGGCCGATGGCCTGACGGATCCAGAACGTGGCGTAGGTGGAGAACTTGAAGCCCTTGCGCCAGTCGAACTTGTCCACGGCGTGCTCGAGGC
>CAIYXG010000357.1 GCA_903930035.1 uncultured Actinomycetes bacterium
ATCCCCTCGAGGTACTCGGGGCAGTTGAGCAGGTAGAGCGCCACGTGCTCGTGGGGGGACTCCCACGGCGCCACCTCGTCGTGCCCGGCCCGACGGCCGACCCCGTGGGCCAGGAGCACCGCCGCCAGCCGGTCGGTGCGGTCGGCCAGCTGGGCGTACGTGGTGGTCCGCCCGCCCTGGACGACGGCGAGGGCGTCGGGCTGACGGACGGCGAGCGCGTCGGTGGTGGTCGGGACGTGCAGCTCCACGGGCGCATGCAAGCACACATGGCGGGGACCGGTGGACCCGGTGGCAGACTCGGGCCGTGGTGGCACGGCAGGACTGGGAGGCGGCGGCCGCCGCGCTGGCGGAGCGGCACCTGGTGCTCGCCGACGCCTACGAGCGCTTCGGCGCGCTGGCCCCGGGGCGGCCGGTGGCGGCCGGGCGCCGCTTCGCCGAGCTGTCGCGCGCCATCGTCTACCAGCAGCTCGCCGGGCGTGCCGCCGCGGCGATCTGGGCGCGGGTCGCCGCCGTGGTCGGTGAGCCGTTCACGCCGGAGGCCGTGCTGTCGACCGACCTCCCGGCACTCCGGGCGGCCGGCCTGTCCGGGGCAAAGACCGCCGCGCTCGTGGACCTGGCGGCCCATGTCGCGGACGGGCGGGTGCGGCTGGCCCGGGCCGGCCGGATGTCGGACGCCGAGCTGGTGGCGCACCTCACCGTGGTGAGCGGCATCGGCCCGTGGACGGCGCAGATGTTCCTGATCTTCCAGCTCGGGCGGGTCGACGTGTGGCCGACGGGGGACCTGGGGGTCCGGGCCGGCTTTGCCCGGCTCTTCGACCTGCCGGCCACGCCGGACGCCCGGGAGCTGGCCGGGCTGGGGGAGCCGTACGCCCCCTACCGCTCGGTGCTGGCGCAGTGGTGCTGGCGCGCCACCGACGGTGAGGACGCCGACTGGTAGGTCAGAAGGGGTTGGCGGCCGGCGGTGCAGGTGGTGCCGGCGGTGCAGGGGCCGCCACGGTGGGACTGGCCACCGGCGTGGTCAGCGGGAAGTGGCAGGCCACGAAGTGCTCGGGGCCGACCTCGGCCATCTGCGGCTCGGTCGTGGCGCACAGGTCCTGGGCGCGGTCGCACCGGGTGCGGAAGCGGCAGCCCGACGGCGGGTCGAGCGGCGAGGGCAGCTCGCCGCCGAGCTGGACGTCGCCGCCGGCGTCGTCGGGGTCCGGCACGGGGATCGCCGACAGCAGGGCGTTCGTGTAGGGGTGGGCCGGTGCGGCGTACATGTCGTCCGGACGGCCGATCTCGCACATCTTCCCCAGGTACATCACCGCCACACGGTCGGAGACGTTCTTGACGACCGCCAGGTCGTGGGCGATGAACACGAGCGTCAGGCCGTAGCGGGCCTTCATGTCCTCGAGCAGGTTGAGGATCTGCGCCTGCACCGACACGTCGAGCGCCGAGACCGGCTCGTCGCAGATGATGACCTTGGGGTCGGTCACGACGGCCCGGGCGATGGAGATGCGCTGGCACTGGCCGCCCGAGAACTCGTGGGGCTTCCGCTCGGCCGCCACCTGCGGGTCCACGCCGACCGAGGAGAGCACCTCGTCGACCTTGGC
>CAIYXG010000358.1 GCA_903930035.1 uncultured Actinomycetes bacterium
CACCGGCCGGCGAGCGCGTCACCGACCTGGTCGGCGTAGTAGCCCGACCAGTCGGGGACCGCGGCGGCCAGCCAGACGTCGGCGAACGCGGCCGACCGGTCGGCGTCGTGGCCGACCCACCCGATGCCGCGCTCCCGGGCGACGGTGCCGAGGACGTCGGTCACGGAACCGCTGGCAAGGACCTGCGCGCCCTGGTCGACGAGCGAGCGGCCGAGCTCCTCCTCCGCGGCCGGGTCGAACCAGGACCCGGTCCAGGCCAAGGTGACGCGGGCAGCGGGGTTGGTCCGCCGCGCCCCCAGCGTGAACGCGTCGACGTGCCGCACGGTCTCCGGCTCCGGCACCGTCCCGACGAACCCGATCCTGCCGTCGGGGGCGTCCGCCCCGGCGGCCATCCCGGCCAGGTACAGCGGCTCCTCGTCGGCCCCGCCGTAGGTGCCGACGTTGCGCCGGCGCTCGGTGCCACGGGCCTGGTCGAACCGCACCTGCGGGTACTTGGCGGCCGCCCGCAGGACGTCCTCCTGGAACGGGAACGACGTGGCGAACACGAGCGTGGTCCCGTTGCGGACCAGCCGGTCGATGGTCGCAGCGGCGTCGGCACCGGGGGCGACCTCCTCGGTGAAGGTCGTCCGGACCCGGTCGCCGTAGCGCGCGGCGACGGACTCGGCGGCGGCGTGGTGCGCGTCGGTCCAGACGTCGGTCCCGACCCGGCCCTGGTTCAGCCAGGCCACCTTCAGCGGCCGTGCCGGCGACGGTCCCGCCGCCCGGTCCGACCCGCCGCCGCAGCCCGTGGCGGCCGTGACGACGAGCGCGGCCACGCACAGCACGGGCAGCCAGTGCCGCCGCGGTCGTCGGTCGCGCATCTCACCCCCTGTGCCAGCCGTTCCGGGCGCGTCGAGTATCCCACGGGTGCCCGGGCACGGCCCGGCGGGGGAGGTGGTCGGCGGAGGAGGCGGCTGTACCGTGTCGCCCGGTGGCGATCCTCGGACTCTCAGCCGGCTTCCACGACTCGGCAGCGGCGGTCGTCGTCGACGGCCGGCTGGTGGCCGCGGCCCAGGAGGAGCGGTTCTCGCGGACCAAGCACGACCCGGCGATGCCCGAGCAGGCGGCCGCATGGTGCCTGGGCGCGGCCGACGTCGGCCCGGACGCGCTGGACGCGGTCGTCTTCTACGAGAAGCCGCTGACCAGCTACGAGCGGGTCCTCGCCACGCACGCCGTGGTGGGCCCCCGGGGCTTCCCGCAGCTGTCCCGGGCGGTGCGGACGTGGACCAAGGACAAGCTCTGGGTCGCGGCGTCGGTGGACCGGATGCTGACGGGGGCCGGCCGTCCGGGCGTCCCGCTGGCGTACGCCGAGCACCACGTGAGCCACGCCGCGGCGGCGTTCTACCCCTCGCCGTTCGAGCGTGCCGCGGTCCTCACCGTCGACGGGGTGGGCGAGTGGGCCACGTCCTCGTGGGGGACGGGGGCGGGCGGCGCCCTGACGCTGCAGGCCGAGCTGGACTTCCCCGAGTCCCTCGGGCTCCTCTACTCGACCTTCACGGCCTACTGCGGGTTCGCCGTCAACGACGGCGAGTACAAGCTGATGGGCCTCGCCCCGTTCGGCTCGCCACGGTTCGTCGACGCGCTGCGCGACCGGGTGGTGCAGGTGCACCCCGACGGCTCCGTCCGGCTCGACCAGCGCTACTTCGACTACCGGGCCGGCGCCCGGATGGCCTCGCCCCGGCTGCACGAGCTGCTGGGCGGCCCGCCCCGCCGCCCCGACGAGCCCCTCGAGGAGCGCCACGCCGACGTCGCCCGTTCCGTCCAGGTGCTGCTCGAGGAGGCGCTGCTCGCCATGGTGCGTCACGTCCACGACCGGACGGGGGAGCGGAACCTGTGCCTGGGCGGCGGCGTCGCGCTCAACTGCGTGGCCAACGCGCGCGTGCGGGCCGACGGGCCGTTCGAGGAGGTCTGGGTGCAGCCGGCGGCCGGCGACGCAGGCAGCGCGGCCGGCGCCGCGCTCTGGTACCACCACGCCGTCCAGGGCCACGACCGCGCCGCCCCCCACCCCGACGGCATGTCGGCCGCGGCGCTGGGGCCGGCCTTCGCGCACGAGGACGTCGTGTCCTGGCTGACGTCGGCCGGGGTCCCGTTCACGGAGGCGACCGACGACGCCGAGCGCGCGCGGCAGGTGGCCGCGGCGCTCGCCGACGGCGCGGTGGTGGGCTGGTTCGAGGGCCCGATGGAGTTCGGTCCCCGCGCCCTCGGCCACCGGTCGATCCTGGCCGACCCGCGCGACGCCACGATGGTCGGCCGCATCAACCAGCTGGTGAAGGGCCGCGAGGGGTTCCGTCCGTTCGCGCCCTCGGTCCTCGACTCGGCGGCCGGCGACTGGTTCGACCTCGACCACCCCTCGCCCTACATGCTCTTCACCGCACCGGTCCGCTCGGCGGGCCCGGCCCCGTCGGGCGGGACCTTCGCAGCGCGGCTCGGCGCCGTGGCGTCCGACCTGCCGGCCTGCACCCACGTGGACGGCTCGGCGCGCGTCCAGACCGTGGACCGGCAGCGGTCGCCCGCCTTCTTCGGGCTCCTCGAGGAGTTCGGGCGGCGCACGGGCTGCCCCGTCCTCCTCAACACCTCCTTCAACCGTGCCGACGAGCCGGTCGTCCGGTCGCCGGCCGACGCGCTGCGGTGCGCCGCGGCGGCGGGGCTGGACCTGCTGGTGCTCGAGCGCTGCCTGGTCGGCCGGCCCGCCCTCGAGGCGGTCCGGGACGCCCGGTCGACGTCGTAGGGCCCGTCGGTATCATCGTCCCGTGGGCTTCTACCTGCGGCACCTGGCAGGTACTGCTGCCGACCTGCTCCGTTTCGGCGGCCGCACCGGTCGTTGGTGGTTCCCTGTCGTCCTGGTGGCACTCGGCGTGGGCGCGCTGCTGGCCGCGACCCTGAAGGTCGTGGTCCCGACCGCGGTCTATGTCCTCTTCTGACCGGCCACCATGTGACATGCCGGACGCGCTGACCAAGGTCTGGGACTCCGACCCGTGGTCGGTCGCGCCCGCCGCGCCGCCGCCCGCAGTGCCGTCGGGCCCGCCACCGGCCCGGTCCCTGCTCGCCGTCGTCGTGGGCGCGTCCGGCGTGGTCGTCCGTCTGCTCCAGCTCGGCCCCAACGCCCGGCGCGCCGCGCTGGTGCTGGTCCTCGCCGCCGTCGTCTGGGGCGTGGTGTCGCGCGCGACGGCGGGCCGTCGTGCGCACTGGCCGGCACTGGCCGCGGTGGCCGTGGTCGCCGAGCTGGTCGCGGCACCGTGGGGCGGCCGGGCCCCGGCGCTGCTCCTGGCCGTGTCGCTCGTGGTGGCCGAGGCGGTGTTCGTGGGGTGGGCCCCGCTGCGGACCTGGCCGCCCCGTTCCGAGCCGGTCGCCACGCTGGGGGTGTTCCCGCTTGTGGCCGCCCAGCTCGTGTGGTTCCGGTCGGGCTCGGTGCCGGCGATGCTCGGGCTCCTGGCGCTGTCCCTGGCGCTGGTCGAGGCGTACCACCGCGCGCCGGCGGCGCTCGGTGCCGCCGACCGTGGCCTGCGCCGCGCGCTCGCCCGGCTGGTCGAGGTCCTGGCGGGGGCGGTGGTCCTGGTCAGCGCCCTCGTGTTCCTCTACCTGGGCGGCGTGCTGGTCCGGCTGGGCCGGGCCGTGGCGGGACGTCGCCGGCGCGACGGGTCCACGTGGCGCCCCGTGGCCGGCGACCCGGTGGCCGACGCCACGGTGCCGTTCCGTTCCGCCCCGCCCCGCGTCCGGCGCCCGCGGAACGCCGTCGCCGTGGTGGCGGTGCTGGCCGTGGCGGCCGGTGGCGTGGTGCTGGCCCAGCGCCGGGCCGCGGTCGGCGAGCTGGCGACGACCACCACGGCCCCGGTGCCGCTGCCCTCTGCGCCGCCCACCACCGGACCGTCGACCGGCCAGCAGCTCGACCTGCTCGAGGCCGTGCCCTACTCCGAGCGGCCCGCCTACCGGGGCGTGGCCTGGGCCGACCGGCTGCAGCGGGACCAGAACGAGGTGCGGCTGGTGCCGGCGGACGGGGTCGGGTACTCGACCGCCGACACGCGCACCCGGTACGTCAACGTCCGGGACGGCCTGCGCACCACGCCGTCGACCCGCTGCGACGGCTGCCCGCGCCGCACCGTCTGGCTGGTCGGTGCGTCCGCCGTGTTCGGGATCGGCCAGCGCGACGGCCGCACCGTCGCGGCCGAGCTCGAACGGCGGGCCGCGCGTGACGGCATCGACCTGCGCGTCGTGAACCTGGGCGTGGTCGGGTGGACCAGCGACCAGGAGGCCACCGACCTCGAGGCCCGCCTCCGGGCGACCGACGACCCGCCCGACGCCGTGGTGCAGCTCGACGGGTTCAACGACGCCATGGCGGCCACCGGCCGGGTGCTGCAGGGGGACGCGGCCGGCGGGGGCCCGCTGCGCCTCGACGCCGTCGGGACGCTCGAGAGCCTGCGGCGCCAGGGTCCGTTCGACGACGCCACCACCGCCCGGGTGACGGACCTGGCCGTCCGCAGCTACGTCGCCGCGCAGGACCGGATCCGGGCGGCGTCGGCCGCCGCCGGCGCGGAGTACCGCGCGTTCTTCCAGCCCGACGCGTTCGCCAGCCCGGCGCAGCTCGAGCAGGTCCGCAGCCTCTACCGGCGGGTGCCGGGGCTGCTGCGCGAGGACAGCCTGGGCCGGGTGCTCGCCACCACTGCGGCCGCCCTCTCGGACCGGACCGTCGACCTGCGCGGCGTCTACGACGACCTCGACGAGGCGGTGCTGCTCGACGTCGTGCACACCAACGAGCGGGGGGCACGGGTGGTCGCCGACGCGTTGTACCCGGACGTGCGGCGCCTGGTCGGCCTGCCGGTGGGGTAGGCCGGGCCGCCCCCTCGCGTTGTCGGACGCAGGGACCGGCCGTACCGTAGGACGGTGCTCGTTCTGGGGGTGTCGGCCGGGTTCCACGACTCGGCAGCAGCGGTCGTCGTCGACGGCGTCCTCGTGGCCGCCGTGGAGCAGGAGCGGCTGAGCCGCGCCAAGCACGACGCGTCGTTCCCGGCCGCCGCCATGGACACGGCGCTGGCCTCGGCCGGCGCCACGGCGGCCGACGTCGACCTGGTGGTGCACCACGAGCGCCCGGTGGCCGTGCTGGACCGGTACGTCGCGACCCGGCTCCGGACCGGCCCGACCGCCCCCCGGTCGTTGTTCGTCGACCTCCCCCGGGTGGCGCGTACCCAGATGGGTGCGGCGCGCCGGGTGGCGCGGTGGTTCGCCGACCGTGGAACCCGTGTCCCGCCGCTGGCCTTCGCCGAGCACCACCAGAGCCACGCCGCGTCGGCGTTCTACCCGTCCCCGTTCGAGCGGGCCGCCGTGCTCACCCTGGACGGCGTCGGGGAGTGGGCGACGTCGCTCACGGCCCGGGGCGACGGGTCCCGGCTGCGGCTGCTCTCCCAGGTCGACTTCCCCGACTCCGCAGGGCTCTTCTACACGGCGGTCACGGAGTACTGCGGGTTCCGGCCCAACAGCGGCGAGGGCGAGCTCATGGGGCTGGCGCCGTTCGGCGAGCCGCGGTTCGCCGAGGTCCTGCTCGACCAGGTGGTCCACGTGGGCGACGACGGCTCGGTGCGGCTGGACGACCGGTACTTCTCGTTCCTCCGCGGCCGCCGGTCGACCAGTCCGGCGTTCCACCGGCTGCTGGGCGGCCCGCCGCAGCCGCGCGGCTCGGTGCCCGGCCGCCGGGAGGCCGACCTGGCG
>CAIYXG010000359.1 GCA_903930035.1 uncultured Actinomycetes bacterium
CAGCGCAGCGATTCCCCCGAACGCAACGTCGAACTCGCCCGACACGCCCTTCGTCGGGTCCTGGCCGGGGAGGGGTGCCAGCCGGAGGGAGTCGCCCAGGGCGACGCCCATCATCAGCTGGTCGATGCCGGCTGCCCACGAGTTGGCCCGGTGGGACGCCGGGATGCCCCACCGCCGACGGTGGTCCGCGTCGAGCCCCCAGCGGACGCCGGCCCGCTCCGCCATGTCGTGCAGCAGGCGCAGGTCGTCGGAGGTCAGGCCAAAGCGCTCGCGGACCGCCGGCAGCGACAGCAGGTCATGGACCGCAGACACCTCGAACCGGCCCGAGACGATCGACATCGTCTGCGCCATCGCTTCCAGCACCGGGTTGAACGAGCGGGCCGTGCGGTCGACCACGGTGTACCGGAGCGCCGGCACCTGGTCCTCCACGAGCTCGTCGGTGCGGGAGGCCGACGGGCCGAGCACGGCGCTGATGACCGGGGCGTAGGACTCCAGCTGCGGGCACACGACCAGGATGTCGGACTCCCGCAGCCCGTCCTCGGTCCGCAGGAGCCCCAGGATGACGTCACACAGGACCTCGACCTGGCGTGCCATCCCAGGAGCCGCATGCACCTGGACCGACGAGTCGTCGCCCGCGACCGTGAACGGCGTCGGACTCACCGCACCGGCGCGCACGTCCGACTGCAGCTGCGCGAGGAGCGTCGTCGGCCGCCGGTCCGTGGTGCGGGCCGGCGACGGGAGGAACGGCACCCCGGCCGCGCCCAGCATCACGGCGGCGTCGAGCGGCCGGGCGGCCCACGTCGCAAGGAGCGGGTGCGCCGGGGCAGCGGCTGCCGACGGCCGGGGGAAGGACCATGACACCGCTCGGGCCGGGATCGTGACCCCCGCCGCAGCGACGGAGTCCGCCACGGCCTCGGCGGCGGCCACCGACGGCGACACCATCATGAGGGCCACCTCGCGGTGCACCGAGAGTGCCTCGAGCAACGGCCCTGTCTCGGAGGAGAGCGTGGACAGCCCGAAGGCGAACAGGCGGGAGGGCAGTCCGAACCTTCCGGACGGGTCCATCGTCAGCTGGCCCGCTCGCAGCAGTGCCACCGCTCGGTCCAGGCGTTCCGCCGGTGAGTCCGCGATGCCGTGCTGTGCAGCGATGTGCCGGTGGACTGCCCGGAAGAGGTCGAACTGCCAGAGGCGGGTTGCGTCCAGCGGCTGACCGTCCCCTCCCACCGGGTCGCCAACGATCCACCGCTGGACCATGGCGGGGCGGTGCACCGAGTAGCGGTCGAAGAGCTCGGCGATGGCGGCGGCCCGCGCCGCCATCGTGCCGCCAGAGGGCACGGCACGCAGCCGACGGTCCACTCCCTCGCCACCACCTGCGACGACCTCCATCACCGTCCAGGTCAGACGGGGCGGCTGCCACGGGTCCTCCGGCAGTTGGCCCAGCGGGTCCTCCATCTCTCGCAGCGCGTCGAGGACCCGCCACCGCAGCGCACCCGGCAACGGGGTGGCGACGTTGGCCAGGAGGCCGTCAGCGCGGTCGGCGGCGGTCCCCAGCCGGAGGGACAGCTGCTGGGACAGCCAGTTGCGCATGCCCGGGTTGGGGACGGTGACCCAGTCGGCGGCGAAGGGGTCGTCCGGCGCGACGCCCAGTCCCTCGACCAGCAGGTCGAGCAGTTCCTCGGGACGGTCGGCGACCGTGACGCGCAGCACGGGCGAGAACTTACCGACGGGGTGCGACACCACTGACCGGTCGCTCGACGCCGTCCCACGTGGAGACCGGCCTAGGGCACCTCATGGCGGTCCTGGCCACCCTTCCCCTCCCACGGGTCACGGAGTGCGACAACCCAACCACGGATCTGGGAACCCGTCACTAGGGACTAGTCCCCAGTACCCGGTCAGGCCCGGAGACGCAGCACCCGGACGCCGTGGGCCGGGACCTCGCCCAGGTCGGCCAGCCCGCCACGGACCGGCACGGCCGCCCCGGTCCAGAACTCGGCCAGCTCGCCG
Organism: uncultured Actinomycetes bacterium; assembly: GCA_903930035.1. Lineage (GTDB taxonomy): Bacteria > Actinomycetota > Acidimicrobiia > Acidimicrobiales > Microtrichaceae > CAJANQ01. The sequence continues at coordinate 2,005 of CAIYXG010000359.1, forward strand.
TCGTCGGCCAGCGAGGCGGGCAGGTTGCCCAGCAGGCCAGGGCGCCGCAGGTCCACCACCGTCCGCCGCGGCCGGTCGCCCATGTTGAGGACCCCTACGTCCACTCCGTCGTCGCGCCGCGACACCACCAGCTCCGGTCGGGCCTGCTCAAAGAGGTCGAGCACCTCGGGCCGGCCGCCGGCCAGCTCCCGGACCTGTGCCACCATCCGCCGCCGCTCGGGCGGGAGCCGGTCCATCCGGTCCGACAGCACGACCATGCCGTCGGTGAGCCCGATCACCGTCGCGAGCGTCCGGACCTCCTCGAGGCCGAGCCGGGTCCGGTCGTCGCGGACCATGAGGCAGTCCGGGTCGTTGAGCCACCAGCGGCCGTCCAGCACGGCACGGGTGAGCGTGTTGACCACCGCGTTGCGTGTCGAGACCCCATGACGCCCGCGGCCGCCCACCCGGTCGATCGCGTTCGACCAGTACGGCGCGACGTCGGCGCCGATGCGCATGGCGTCGACCACGCCGACCGCCGGCCCCTGCGGGCACCCGCACCCTAGGAGGAACGACCTGTCCCCGGCGCCCGAGCGCACTGCGTCCAGCCCCGTGCGCAGGGCGCGGGCCCGGGTGACCGCCGGGTCGTGCCGCACGCCCGGCAGCGAGGCGGCGTACAGGAAGTCGAGCTTTTGCATCTCGTACCCCCAGTCCCGGATGGTGCCCGCCACTCCTTCCAGGTGCGCCAGCACCCCAGGGTGGGTGGTGTCCAGCACCCGCATCGGCCGGGTCGACGACCACATCGGGTTGAGCAGGCCCATCACCGGGCGGCCCTTGGCGTTCCGCAGGAGCCACTCCGGGTGGGCCCGGGCGGTGTCGGAGGCCGGGTCCACCAGGAACGGCGCCCACCAGATGCCGGCGTCGAACCCCGCGTCGTGGATCCCGCGGGCCACCGCCGCCATGCCGTCGGGGAACTTGGCGTTGGTGTCGAGCCAGTCGCCGATGGCCTGCTGGTGGCCGTCGTCCACCATCACGTACTCGCAGCCGAACTCGGGCCCGTCGCGGCCGTCGGCGGCGAGCACCGCCAGGCTGGCCGCCACGTCGTCGGCCGTGACCTTGGTGAAGTGGTAGTACCAGCTGCACCAGCCGCCCGGGTGGTGGCCGTCACGGCCTCGGGCCGACATCTCGGCGCCGGTGGCCGCCACCGCCCCGTCGAGCGCATGCCAGCCGCCACGGGGCCCGGTCGACGTCACCACGGCGAACCGCTGGTCCTCCGTCACCTCGCCCGGTGGCAGCTCGGTGCCGTCCAGGTCGACCCACACGGAGAAGTCCTCGACCACGCCGTCCGGCGCCACCAGCTCGACGAACGCGTAGGCGGACGCCGCGTTCAGGTGCGAGACCGCCAGCGCGTCGCCGGTGAGCGGGTCGGCGACGGCACCGACGGTGTCGGACCGCACGTGGCCCGGCGAGGTGGGCGCCGGGTGCGCGGCGTCGTTGGTGGACACCTGTGCCAACCCGACCTTGATGTCGGCGTCACGCTCGTCGGTGCCGAGCGTCATGGTCCCGGCCCACGACTGGTAGCCGTTGCGGTAGGTGCGCCAGCGGCGGGCGTCGGCGCCGACCGTGAGCGAGCTGGTCGACAGCAGGACCAGCCGGTGCACCCGCACCGGCGCGGACCCCGTGTTGCGCACGCGGCCGCACACGTCGACCCGCTCGGCCATGTAGTCGGCCAGCGGG
>CAIYXG010000360.1 GCA_903930035.1 uncultured Actinomycetes bacterium
CGTGGCCGCCGAGGCCGAGCGCGACCGCATCAAGGCCGCCCTCGCCGACTCCGACGCCGAGGCCGCCCGCATCGTGGAGGAGGCCCGCCAGGCCGCCGACCAGCTGGCGACCGACGTCGCCGCCCGCGCCCAGGTCGAGGCCCAGGCCGTGCGCGACCGTGCCGTGGCCGACCAGGCCGCGACGCAGGCCCAGGCCCAGGCCGACCTGTCGGCCGAGCTGTCCCGCCTCGCCCTCGGTGCGGCCGAGCGTGTGGTCGAGACCTCCCTCGACGACGCCGCCCAGCAGCGCCTGATCGACGCCTACATCACCCAGGTCGGCAACCAGAACTGACCTGTCGTACTGCAACGACTGACTGACGGAACCGGACACAACATGAGCGATCCCCGCATCACCGCCTACGCCACGGCCGCCTACGAGGTCGCCCGCGCCGAGGGCAACCTCGACGAGGTGGGCGACGAGCTGTTCCGGCTCGGCCGCGTCGTGGACTCCAGCGACGAGCTGCGCACCACGCTGACCGACCCGCACCTGCCGGCCTCCCGCCGCCAGCAGATCGTCGAGGACCTGCTCGAGGGCAAGGCCACCTCCACGACGGTGGGCATCGTCTCGATGGTGGTCGCCGGCGGCCGCGCCACCGACCTGTCGAAGATCGCCGAGAACCTGGTGAACCGCTCGGCCGCCGACTCCGGCCAGGCGCTCGCCGAGGTCCGGTCCGCCGTCGCACTCACCGACGAGCAGCTCGCCCGCCTGACCGAGGCCCTCAAGGCCCGGACCGGGCGGGACGTCGCCGTCAAGAACGTCGTCGACCCGTCGGTGGTCGGCGGCGTCGTCACCCAGATCGGGGACTCCGTCATCGACGGGTCCGTCCGTACCCGTCTCAACCAGCTCCGCGACGCCTTCTGAGCGCCACGGAGCCCTGGACCCTGAACTGATCGCCGGTAGGAGAACCACAACATGGCTGAGCTGACCATCAACACCGCGGACATCACGTCCGCGATCAAGAAGAACCTCGAGGGCTTCACCCCCGACGTCGAGCTGACCCAGGTCGGCCGGGTCGTCGAGGTCGGTGACGGCATCGCCCGCGTGTCGGGCCTGCCCGACGCGGCGGTGAACGAGCTCCTCGAGTTCGAGTCGGGGGCGCTGGGCCTGGCCCTGAACCTCGACGAGGAGTCGATCGGCGCCGTGGTGCTCGGCGAGGTCGGCGAGATCGAGGAGGGCCAGTCGGTCCGGGCGACCGGCGACATCCTCTCCGTGCCGGTCGGCGACGGCGTGCTCGGCCGCGTGGTGAACATGCTCGGCGAGCCGGTCGACGGCAAGGGCGCGCTGCAGAACGTGCAGCCCCGCCGCATGGAGATCCAGGCCCCGGGCATCATCGGCCGCAAGCCGGTGCACGAGCCCATGCAGACCGGCATCAAGGCGATCGACTCGCTCATCCCGGTCGGCCGTGGCCAGCGCGAGCTCATCATTGGCGACCGCAAGACCGGCAAGACCACCGTCGCCATCGACACGATCCTCAACCAGCGCGGCCTGGGTGTGAAGTGCATCTACGTCGCCATCGGCCAGAAGGCCTCGACCGTGGCCCAGACCGTGGCCGTGCTCGAGAGCTTCGGCGCCATGGAGTACACGGTGGTCGTGGTGGCCCCGGCGTCCGACCCGGCGCCGTTCAAGTACCTGGCCCCCTACGCCGGCTGCGCCATGGGCCAGCACTGGATGGAGAACGGCGAGCACGCCCTCGTGGTGTACGACGACCTCTCCAAGCAGGCCGAGGCCTACCGCCAGGTGTCGCTCCTGCTGCGCCGCCCGCCGGGCCGCGAGGCGTACCCCGGCGACGTCTTCTACCTGCACAGCCGCCTGCTCGAGCGTGCCGCCAAG
>CAIYXG010000361.1 GCA_903930035.1 uncultured Actinomycetes bacterium
CGACGCCGTGGTGGCGGCCGCGCTCGCCCGGGGCATCAACGTCCGTCGCCACTCCCCGGACCTGGTCGGGTTCTCCTTCGACGAGACCACCTCGCCGCAGACCGCCTCGGACGTGCTCGCGGCGTTCGGCGTGGCGGTCGACGCCGGCGCGCTCGAGTCCGAGGCCGTGGCCGTGGACCCGGGCACCCTCCTGCCGCCCGGCCTGCGCCGGACGTCGGCGTTCCTGGAGCACCCGAACTTCCACTCCTACCGGTCGGAGACCGAGATGCTGCGGTACCTGCGCCGCCTGGCCGACAAGGACCTGGCGCTCGACCGCTCGATGATCCCGCTCGGGTCCTGCACGATGAAGCTCAACGCCACCGCCGAGATGGTGCCGGTCACGTGGCCGGAGTTCTCGGACCTGCACCCGTTCGTCCCGCAGGACCAGGCCGCCGGGTACGTGCAGATGGTCGAGGAGCTCTGCGACGCGCTGGTGCGGATCACCGGGTACGACGCCGTCTCGCTCCAGCCCAACGCCGGGAGCCAGGGCGAGTTCGCCGGCCTGCTGGCCATCCGCGAGTACCTCCGGTCGCAGGGGCAGACCGAGCGCGACGTCTGCCTGATCCCGGCCTCGGCGCACGGCACCAACGCCGCCTCGGCCGTCATGGCCGGCATGCGGGTGGTCGTGGTCGGCACCGACGAGGACGGCAACGTGGACCTGGCCGACCTGCAGGCGAAGGCCGAGGAGCACGCCGAGCGGCTGGCCTGCGTGATGATCACCTACCCCTCCACCCACGGCGTCTTCGAGGAGGGCGTGACCGAGGTCTGCCGCATCGTCCACGACCACGGCGGCCAGGTGTACGTGGACGGCGCCAACCTGAACGCGCTGGTGGGCGTGGCCCGGCCGGGCCGCTTCGGCGCCGACGTCAGCCACCTCAACCTGCACAAGACCTTCTGCATCCCCCACGGCGGCGGCGGTCCCGGCGTCGGGCCCGTCGCGGTGCGTGCGCACCTGGCGCCGTTCCTGCCCAACCACGGCCAGTGGGACGGCGCCGGGCCGGCGACCGGTCCGGGACCCGTCTCGGCGGCGCCGTTCGGCTCGGCCAGCATCCTGCCCATCTCGTGGATGTACGTGACGATGATGGGCGAGCGTCTGCAGCAGGCCACCGCCGTGGCCATCCTCTCGGCCAACTACGTCGCCCAGCGCCTGGCGCCGCACTTCCCCGTGCTCTACACCGGCGCCGACGGCCTGGTGGCCCACGAGTGCATCCTGGACCTGCGCGACCTGGAGCGGGCGACGGGCATCACCAACGAGGACGTCGCCAAGCGGCTCATCGACTACGGCTTCCACGCCCCGACGATGTCGTTCCCGGTCCCGGGCACCCTCATGGTGGAGCCCACCGAGTCGGAGTCCCTGGCCGAGCTGGACCGCTTCTGCGACGCCATGGTGGCGATCCGTGGCGAGATCCAGCGTGTCGCCGACGGCGAGTGGACGGCCGAGGAGAGCCCGCTCCGGCACGCGCCGCACACCGCCGACGTGGTGGGGGCCGACGACTGGGACCGCGCCTACCCCCGTTCGCTGGCGGGCTGGCCCACGGCGTCGCTCCGCACGCAGAAGTACTGGCCCCCGGTGGGGCGGATCGACGGCGGGTACGGCGACCGCAACCTGGTGTGCTCGTGCCCGTCGGTCGAGGACCTCGCCGACGACTAGGTCGGCCTAGCCCTTCGCGACGAACGGGAGCGCCACGCACACGGCCGGCTCGGCCGTGCCCCGCACGTCCACGGCCAGCTCGTCGCCCGGCTGGACGTCGGCGGGCAGGAGGGCCAGGCCGATGCCGACGCCAAGGCTGGGCGAGAAGTTGCCGGACGTGAGCGTGCCCACGGGCTGGCCGTCGCGCAGGACCGCCTGGTCCTGCCGAAGCGGGCGCCGGCTCGAGGTCTGCACCCCGCGCAGCACCGGGTAGCCGCCGGCGTCGCGCTGGGCCTCCAGCGCGGCCTTGCCCCGGAAGTCGGGCTTGTCGAAGCGCACGACCCACCCGAGGTCGGCGTTGAGCGAGGTGATCCCCGGGCCGAGCTCGTGCCCGTGCAGCGGCAGTCCTGACTCGAGACGGAGCGTGTCCCGGGCCCCGAGGCCCGCAGGCTGTGCCCCGGCCGCGGTCAGGGCGTGCCAGAGGGCCGTGGCGCCGGCGACCGGGACGGCGATCTCCAGGCCGTCCTCACCGGTGTAGCCAGTGCCCGCGGCGACGCAGCGGTGGCCGTCCCAGTCGAACTCCACCACCCGGAAGCGGCCGACCTCGGCGGCCTCGGGCGACACCTGGGCGACGACCGAGCGGGCAGTCGGGCCCTGGACGGCCAGGATCGCCCGGTCGGCCGTGACGTCGGCCATCGTGACCTCGCCGCCGGTGGTCGCCAGCACCTCGGTGAGCGCACCGGTCACACCGTCGGTGTTGGAGGCGTTGGGCATCACGTCGAACCGTTCCGGAGCGACCCACCAGACGATGATGTCGTCGGTGACCGAGGCGTCGGCCGGGTCCAGGAGGTGCGTGTACTGCGCGCGGCCGGGACCCACGCGGTCCAGGTCGTTGGTCAGCGCGGCCTGGAGGAGGGCGTGGGCGCCCGGCCCCTCGACCCGGACGGTGCCCAGGTGGCTGACGTCGAAGACCACGGCGGCGCGACGGCACGCCAGGTGCTCCTCGACCGTGCCGGACGGGTACGAGACCGGCATCTCCCAGCCGCCGAAGGGGACCATCTTGGCCCCGAGCCCGCGGTGGACGGCGTCGAGCGGCGAAGTACGCACGTCAGACGGCGCCGGCGGTCGCGTCGGGTCCGGCGTCCTGCGCCGGGGCGGCGGCGACCGTGCCCGACTGCGTCGGCGGGAACTCCAGCACCTTGGCGTCGACGTCGTCCTTCACCTGGGCGAGCGGGAGGATGTTCAGCACGCCCTGGCCGGCCTTGAGGACGTCGATCAGCTCGGCACCGTCACGGACGAGCACCGACTTCGTGCCGCTGATGACCAGGTTGGTCGAGGCGACGTCCTCACCGAGCTGGTCGCGCAGGTAGCCGAACACGGTCCGGACCTGCTCCAGCTTGATCCCGGCGTCGAG
>CAIYXG010000362.1 GCA_903930035.1 uncultured Actinomycetes bacterium
AGTCGGTGTCGGAGGCCATGTGGGCGCTGTCGTTCCCGATCCCGTTCCAGCAGCAGCTGGTGGCGGGCGCCGGCGGCTACTTCGCCCCGTTCATCCGTGAGTACATGCGGCGCTCCGGCGCCCCGGACGACATCGGCATCCTGGTGGCGCTGAAGGACCGTCTGAACGCCCTCAAGAACCCGTTCGCCCACCTGCACGAGCCCGAGATCACGTACGACTCCATCAAGGAGTCCTTCATGCTGTGGGAGCCCATCCGGTACTCCGAGACCTGCCCGTCCTCCGACGGCGCCTTCGCCATGGTCCTGGGTTCCGAGCAGGCCGCCGCGCAGGCCGAGGCCGCGACCGGCGTCCGTCCGGCGTGGATCCACGGCACCTCCATGAGGTCCGAGCCGGCATCGGCCAACGGCCGCGACCAGATCACGCCGCAGGCCAGCAAGGACTGCGCAGCGGACCTCTACCGGCAGGCCGGCATCACCAACCCGCTCGAGCAGATCGACATGGCGGAGATCTACGTGCCGTTCTCGTGGTACGAGCCCATGTGGCTCGAGAACCTGGGGTTCGCGCCCGAGGGCGAGGGCTGGAAGCTGACCGAGAACGGCACCACCCAGTTGGACGGTCAGCTGCCGGTCAACTGCTCGGGCGGCGTGCTCTCGACCAACCCCATCGGGGCGTCGGGCATGATCCGGTTCGGCGAGGCGGCCATGCAGGTCCGTGGCCAGGCCGGCGACCACCAGGTCGACGGCGTCAACACGGCGCTGGGCCACGCCTACGGCGGCGCGGCGCAGTTCTTCGCCATGTGGGTCGTCGGCGCGGAGAAGCCCTGACCTCCCAGGAACCTGTGCAGCCGGCCGCCGGTCCTCCGGCGGCCGGTGGCGCGCCCGGACCGGTCCCGGGACGGGCCCTGCTCATCGCCGGGGCGGTCCTGCTGACCGCCTCGTTCATGGTCGGCGTGGTCGGCATGGCGGTCGGCGTGCGCTCGGTGAACCCCACCCGGTTCGAGCGCAACGTCATCCCCGTCGGTGCGACCCGCGCGCAGGTGCCGGGCGAGGTCGAGTTCCGCGTCGACGAGCCGCTCCGGGCCGGCAGCGACGACGACGTCATGTCGGTCGGCGTCGTGACCTCCGGGTCCGGCCCCCTGCCCGTGTGCACGATGTCGGGGCCCGACGGCGAGGCGATCGAGCTGCGGGCCCCCCGCGGCGGCGAGATCTGGCTGCGGGACCAGTCGCGGCAGGTCGACGTGGTGGGTGTGGCCCGGCTGGGTCCGGGCCGCTACTCGGCCACGTGCGAGCGCCGGGGGAGCGGTGCGCGGACCGTCGAGGTCGGACGGGTCATCGGCGAGCAGGACGTCCGTGGCCTGGTCCTGCCCCTGCTCGGGGTGCTGGGCCTGACACTGGTGGCGGGGCTGCTGTTCCTGGTGGGCGGCACGCTGGCCGTGGTCGGCCTGGTGCGCCGGGCCCGGTGGCGCCGCGAGCGGGCCGGGCTGCCGCCCTTCTAGGCCGCCCGCCGGAACGGGCCGTGTCGCACGGGTGCGGTGAGGTGGTCGCCGCCACCGCACCACCGAGGAGCTGCCCGTGCCCACGTCACTCACCAACCCGGTCGCCGAGTTCCGCCTGGAGCCCGACCCCCACGACCCCGCCGGGGTCGAGGCCGTCGCCACCTTCGTCGGGGAGGACGGCCAGCACGTCGAGATGCGCTTCACCCGGACCGACGCCGCCGGCGTGCTCGCTGCACGCAGCTTCCGGTGCGCCATGGACCTCCAGGCGGCCCGGGCCACCGGCACCGTGGTCGGGGAGCCGACTGCAGGGGAGGTCCCGGCCGACGGCGAGCCGCTCAGCGTGAGCGAGTACCTCCAGTTCCACCAGGTCCGGACGCACTTCGACGACCCGGCGGGCGGGCCCGTCCCCTGAGCCCCGGCTCCGTCCGTGCGCCCGGCTGCTTGCCTTTGGGGTGAACGGTGCTTACCTTCGGCGGAGGGCGGCCCCGGGCGGGACCCGGCGGCCGCAGGCCACACTGCGAGGGAGTGAGCATGAGGACGTTCGGACCGGTCCGTGCGGCGGCGGTCGCCGTGGGTGCAGTGGCGCTGCTGGCGCTCGCGGCCTGCACACCGATGGAGACCCCGTTGGGGAACCGGACCCAGCAGGTCCTGCCGGCCGAGTGCCCCGCCCTCCCGCCCTGCCC
>CAIYXG010000363.1 GCA_903930035.1 uncultured Actinomycetes bacterium
CGCCAGCGGCGCAGGAGGGCGAGCAGCACCACAACGACCGCGACGCCGCCCAGGACGGCGAGCACCAGGGGCAGCACGGCGACGGGTGAGTTGACCATGCGCAGCGTCTGGGGCGCGGTGGCGGTGGTGTCGAGCGTCCAGGTCGCGGTCCCGCCGCTCGTGGACGTGGCGTTGGACGAGTCGACCCGGCCGGGGAGCGTGACGCTGAACGTCACCTCGGGCGGCGTGTCGAGGCCCGCTGCGGCGGCGAGCGGGGAGCTCAGCACCCCGCCCTCGGTCGCGCCGGGGTCGAGCACCGCCAGCATCGACCAGACGCCGTCGGACTCCGTCACCTGCAGCTGCTGGACCACACCACCGAGCAGGGTGCCGGTGAGCCCGCCGTTGGCGGACCCGGCGTCGGCGGTGAGCGCCGTGATGTCGGTGAAGGGCAGCTCGACGTGGAGCGCCTCGCCCTCCGGGGTGTCGTTGACCTCGACCACCGCGGCGTCGGACTGCGCCGTGGCCACCGTGCGCAGCTGCGCCGCCAGGGCGGGCAGGTCGCCGCCGAGGGCGTCGAGCAGCTGCGGCGACGGCACCAGGTCCAGCACGAGCTGCCCGCTGCCGTCGTCGGCGACCTCGAGGCCCACGGCAGCCTGGAAGCAGGAGGTGGCGACGCCCCCGAGCAGCACCAGCAGGGCGACCAGCACGGTCCGCCGTCCTCTACGCGCCATTGCCCCTCCTCCGTGCGAGCGTCCTGTCGATCCGTGCGCGGTTGTAGCGCTGGATGCAGATGAACGGTGCATGGGCGAGCACCCCGAACGCAACCATGCCGGCACCGACGGCCGGGGGGCACCAGAGCACGAAGGCGGGCCCGGCGGCCAGGTTGGCCCAGTGGACGGTCTCGGCCCGGCGGGTCTCGACGGCGAAGCGCCGCAGGTCCTGGTCGGTGCGGCCCGGGAGGCGCCGCTTGGACGTGCCGTCGGGGAAGAGCGCACCCCACTCGGGAAGGCGGTCCTTCCACCGGGAGATCCGGAGCCGCCGCTCGTACCAGCGGCCGCCCGCCTCGAACCGGCGCGGCCGGGTGAGCCAGGTGTCGTGGTCGAGCCGGTGCTGCGGCATGCGGTGCACCGCGTAGCCCGTGGCGAGGCCGAGCACCGCCCACACGATCGACGACACGACGACCGCCGTGAGCGGGGAGAGGTGGACCAGCACGGTGTGGAGTCTCGCGGCCCAAGAAGCTCGGGCGCGCGACCGGTCAGGGCCGGCCGGCGCGCACGGGCACGGCCCGCCCCCGCCACGTGACGCTGCGCCGCACGTAGGTGCGCCAGGCCGACCGGGCAAAGACGACGGCGAAGAACGCCATGAGGAGCGGGTAGGCGAGGGCGGTGCGCACGCCGAAGGAGCCGGTGCGGCGGAACATCCAGACGAGCTGGCCGACGAACAGGGCGTACACGGCGGGGAACAGCACAACCGGGAGTTCGCCGGAGAGCCCGTCGAACAGCACGCCGAGGCTGGCCCCCAGCGAGGTGACCCAGACCACGACGGCACCGAGCCGGAGCGGCGCGGTCGACCCGGCGCCGGTCACGAAGTTCTTGGTCCAGCCCTGCAGCAGCGAGTGCGACCCGTCGGGGTACATCCGGAACCGGACCGAGCGCTCCCCGGCCAGGACCTCGACCGGCAGCCCGGCCGCCCGGTAGTTCTGGGCGAGCGCCACGTCCTCGACCACGCAGTGCCGGACCGCGGCGTGGCCGCCGGCCCGTTCGTAGTCGGCCCGTCCGGTCACGATGACCGGCCCGAACGCCCCGGTCGGCGGGCGGCGGCCGCCCGCACCGATGCCCATGAGCGCGATCACGTTGAAGAGCGCCGACAGGCGCTCGTAGAGCCGCACGGCGGTGTGCCACGGCTGGACGGACACCATCCCGCCCTGCTGCAGCTGACGGGCGACCAGCCGGTCGAGGGTCCCGTCGTCCACGCGGACGTCGGCGTCCAGGAACACCAGCACGTCACCGGTCGCCGCACCGGCGCCCGTCGCGCAGGCCCACGGCTTGCCCGTCCACCCCGGCGGCAGGGGCGGTGCCGGCACGACCGTGACGAAGTCGAACCCGGCGGCCAGGCGTGCCGTCCCGTCGGTGGAGTGGTCGTCCACGACCACCACCTGGCACCCGTCGGGCCGGGCCGTCGCCAGGTCGGACAGGAGCAGGGGGAGCGACGCCGCCTCGTTGCGGGCCGGCACCACGATCGACACGCGCCGGCCGTCGACCGCGGACGGGCCGTCGGCGGGCGCGGCGGGGAGCCGGTCCACGGTCCGCGGACGCCCGAAGGCGTACCAGCCGAGCAGCCACCCGGCCGCCACCATGATCAGGTTCGTCACCCGCACGTCCTTCCGACGCCACAGCCTCGCGCCGTCGGGACCTGGTGAGCGGCATCCGGCCCCCGGGGAGTAGGTTCCCGGCATCCGGCGCCGTCCGACGACCGCCGGCCGACCGAGCCAGGAGGCCGCCGTGCTGACGTTCACCGAGGAGCACGAGATGTTCCGCACCACCGTCCGTGACGTGGTGCGCAACGAGATCGACCCGTTCTGCGACGAGTGGGAGGAGACCGGCGACTTCCCGGCCCACCAGCTCTTCAAGCGGCTCGGCGGGCTGGGCCTGATCGGCGTCGAGTACGACAGCGAGCTGGGCGGCGGTGCGGCCGACCACGTCTACACGATGATCCTGGGCGAGGAGATGGGGCGCTGCGCGTCGCTCGGCGTGGCCATGGCCGTCGCCGTGCAGACCGACATGGCCACGCCGTCGCTCCACGAGTACGGCAGCCCCGAGCTCAAGGAGCAGTTCCTGCGGCCGGCCATCGCCGGCGAGATGGTGGCCTCGATCGCGGTCTCGGAGCCCGACGCGGGCTCCGACGTGGCGGCGCTGCGCACCCGGGCGGTGCGCGACGGCGACGAGTGGGTCATCAACGGGGCCAAGATGTGGACCACCATGGCGCACGTCGCCGACTGGGTGCTCCTGCTGACCCGCACCAACCTCGACGTGCCCAAGCACAAGGGTCTGACCTTCTTCCTCATCCCCTTCGCCACGCCGGGGATCACCATCGACGCCGTGCCCACGATGGGGACCGAGCGCACGAACGCCACCTTCTACGACGACGTCCGGATCCCCGACCGCTACCGCGTCGGCGACGTCGACGGCGGCTGGAAGGTCATGGCCGTCGCCCTGGCCTTCGAGCGCGGGCTGATGGGCGGCACCGCCGCCGGGGTCCCGCTGCTGCGGCACTTCCACGAGTGGGCGGCGACGGTCTGC
>CAIYXG010000364.1 GCA_903930035.1 uncultured Actinomycetes bacterium
ACCTGGTCCAGGACAACCAGTGCCTGGGCTACGGGCTGCTCCTCATGGAGCAGATGGGCCTGCCGGTCCTGGGGACGATCCACCACCCCATCACGGTGGACCGTCGCCTCGAGATGGAGCACGCCGACAACGCCCGCCAGCGTTGGTCCAAGGCCCGCTGGTACGCCTTCACCAAGATGCAGACCCGGGTGGCCAAGCGGCTGCGGCGGGTCATCACCGTGTCGCGGTCGTCGTACAACGACATCTGCAAGGACCACCAGGTGTCGCCGGAGCGCCTGCACATCGTCCCCGTGGGTGTCGACCCGGACCTGTTCACGCCGATGCCGGGGGTGACGCGCAACCCCAACCAGATCATCTCCACCGCGTCGTCGGACGTGGCCATGAAGGGGCAGCGCTACCTGCTCGAGGCGCTGGCCAAGCTGCGCACCGAGTACCCCGACCTGAAGCTGGTCATGGTGGGCCGCCTCAAGGAGGGCTCGGCGGCCCAGCGCACCATCGAGGAGCTGGACCTGTCCGGCGCCGTCGAGTTCGTGTCGGGCGTCTCGGACGAGCGCATCGTGGAGCTCTACAACGAGTCGGCGTGCGCCGTCGTGCCGTCACTCTACGAGGGGTTCTCGCTCCCCGCGATCGAGGCCATGAGCACGACCTGCCCCCTGGTCGCCACGAGCGGCGGGGCGATCCCCGAGGTGGCCGGCCCGGACGGCGAGACCTGCTTCATGGTGGAGCCCGGCGACAGCGACTCGCTCGCGCACGGCATCCGGCGGGCCCTCGAGGACCCCGTGGCGGCCCAGCGGATCGGCGTCGCGGGCCGCGAGCGGGTCATCAACCGCTGGAGCTGGCGGCACACCGCCGTGCGGACCGTCGAGCACTACCGCGCCCTGCTCGACGAGACCGACGGAACCTCAGGAGCACGCTGATGCTGACCGTGGACTACGACCAGCTGGGCCTGGCCCCCGGGGACCTGGTGCTCGACCTGGGCGCGGGCGCCGGCCGGCACTCCTACGAGTGCTTCCGCCGTGGCGCCCGCGTGGTGTCGCTCGACTACGACTACGACGAGCTGCCCGAGGTCGGCAAGCTGTTCTGGGCCATGAAGGAGGCTGGCGAGGCGCCGGCCGACGGGCTGGCGGTCTGCCTCAACGGCGACGCCCTGCGCCTGCCGTTCCCCGACAACACCTTCGACCGGGTGATCTGCTCCGAGGTCTTCGAGCACATTCCCGACGACCGTGGTGCGATGGCCGAGCTGACCCGCATCCTGCGGCCCGGCGGCGTGCTGGCGGCCACCGTGCCGGCGTGGTTCCCCGAGAAGGTCTGCTGGGCGCTCTCGGCGGAGTACCACGCACCGCTGTCGCAGGGCGGCCACGTGCGGGTCTACACCGAGACCGAGCTGCGGGCCCGGCTGTCGGAGGCCGGTCTGGAGCCGGGCACCAGCCACCGCGCCCATGCGCTGCACTCGCCCTACTGGTGGCTCAAGTGCGTCGTGGGCCCGACCAACAACCACAACGTCCTGGTGCAGGCGTACCACCGGCTGCTCGTGTGGGACATCGCCAAGGCCCCGTTCGTGACCCGCACCACCGAGCGCGTGCTCAACCCGGTGCTGGGCAAGAGCGTCGTGGTGTACGCCCGCAAGCCGGGGAGCGGGCGTGCACCCACGGCACACGACACTGCGGCCGCCGCCGAGCCGGCGGCCACGCCGGACGCCCCGACGTCGACGAACGGCAGCACGGTCCATGCCTGACCCTGTCCCGCCGCCCGCGGACGGCCACCACCTGGTGGACCTCGACGGTCTGGTGACCGCCGAGCAGCTCGTGGCGACCGTCGACGCCATCGCCGAGTGGCAGCTGCCCAACGGCATGGTGCCGTGGATCCCGGGCGGCCACGCCGACACCTGGAACCACACCGAGGCGCTCATGGCCCTCATGCTGGGAGGCCGCCGGGCCGACGCCGAGCGCGGGTTCGACTGGCTCCAGTCGCTGCAGCGCGAGGACGGCGCGTGGCACCAGTACTACCTGGAGGACTCCGTCGAGCAGGACAAGCTGGACGCCAACTGCTGCGCCTACGTGGCCGCGGGCGCCTGGTTCCACTGGCTCACCTACCGGGACCGTGGCGCGCTCGAGGCCATGTGGCCCATGGTGCAGAAGGCCATCGACTTCGTCCTGCGGCTCCAGACGCCCCGGGGCGAGATCATCTGGGCCCGTCACGCCGACGGCACCCCGTGGAGCTTCGCCCTGCTGACCGGGTCGTCGTCGATCTGCCACAGCCTGCGCTGCGCCGTGGCCATCGCCGACGAGCTCGGCCACGAGCGTCCCGACTGGGAGCTGGCGGCCACCCGCCTGGCCCGGGTCATCCGCAACCACCCGGACGCCTTCGCCCCCAAGCACCGGTGGGCCATGGACTGGTACTACCCGGTCCTGTGCGGCGTGATCGTGGGCGAGACCGGCCGTGAGCGCCTGGCCCACCGCCTCGAGGCGTTCACCATCCCGGACTGGGGCATCCGCTGCGTGTCGGACCGGCCGTGGGTCACGGCGGCCGAGACCTGCGAGTGCGCCATGGCCCACCTGGCCGTCGGCGACGAGGCCACCGCCCGCCAGCTGTTCGGCTGGGCCCAGCAGCTGCGCGAGGACAACGACCGCTACTGGACCGGCATCGTGCTGCCCGAGGAGGTCCACTTCCCCGGCGGCGAGCAGTCGACCTACACCGCCGCGGCCATCGTGCTGGCGGCCGACGCCCTCGGCGGGACCTCGGCCACGTCGGGGCTGTTCCGGCGCCACGAGGAGCTCCCCGCCCTGCTCGACGACCCGCCGCGGGACGCCGACGCCATCGAGCCGACGTGACGCGCCAGACTCGGGCCGTGCGTCGACGTCTGCTCCTCCTCCTGCTGGCCGTGACGGCCGCGCTCGGCGCCGGCACCGCGCTGGCCCCGGCGGCGGGCGCGCAGCCCGCCGACGACGGCGGCGGCGCCACCACCACCTCGGTGGTGATCGACAACCGCGAGCTGGGCAACATCATCCAGAAGCCCAACGCCGGCAAGCCGGCCGAGGACCCCGGCGACCCGGGCGGCTGGCTGCAGGTGTCGCTCTTCTTCCTGATCCTGGGCGTGGTCGTCCTGCTGGCGCTGGGCGTCGCCCGGCGGTCGAGGACCCTGCGGGAGCGTCGCAAGGCTGCCGGGCTGGACCCGGTGGACGTGGCCCGACGCACCGGGGAGGGCGTCCGGCACCAGCCGGACCACCCGCCGACGCCCGTCGACTGGTCCTGAGCCCCGTCAGGCCGCGGCCGTGCAGCGCAGGACGCGCAGCGAGCCGACGGCCGCCACCTCGGTGCACCGGCCGCCCTCGAGCGCCGGGAGGTAGATCCGCACGTACGGCGGGCGACCGCCGTCGGCCGGGTCCGGGAAGACGTCGTGGATCGCCAGGAGGCCGCCCACGGCCACCTTCGGGGTCCAGCACTCGAAGTCGACCGACGCCGGCTCCTCGCCGTGGCCGCCGTCGATGAACATGAGCGCGCACGGCGTGGACCAGACCGCCGAGACGGTCGGCGAGCTGCCGACGACCGCCACGACGAAGGGCTCGAGGCCGGCGTGGAAGAGGGTGCGCCGGAAGAACGGCAGCGTGTCCATACGACCGACCTCGGGGTCGACCAGGTCGGGCTCGTGCCACTCCCACCCCGGCTGGTTCTCCTCGGAACCCCGGTGGTGGTCGACCGCCACGAGGACGGACCCGACCTCCTTGGCCGCGGCACCCAGGTAGATGCCCGACTTGCCGCAGTAGGAGCCCACCTCCAGCAGGGGGGCGCCCGGGACGGCACGGCCGGCGGCCACGCCGGCACGGAACAGGGCCAGGCCCTCGTCGGGCGGCATGAACCCCCGGGCAGCCTCTGCGGCCGCACGGACCGTCGGCTCCATCTCGACCTGGGCCAGGCCGTCGTCGGTCATGGTCGGGACCCGCTCAGATCGGCACGTCGCCGTGCAGCATGTCGAGGTCGTCCTCGGTCGGCTCCTCGCCGTGGTGGGTGACCTTGAAGAGCCACCGGTCCAGGATCAGGTAGCGGCCGACCCAGACGATGCCGAAGCCCAGCAGCTGCGCGAAGAACACGGCAACGGCCTCGACCAGCCCGGACACCTTGCCGTGGACCTGCCGCTCCACCAGCCACGTCAGGCCGGTCGCCGCGCTCACGCCGAGCATCGCTGCGACCCAGAACACGACGACCTGCGTCCGCAGGTTGTCCTTGGAGGTCGCCTTCCAGACCAGGTACTTGTTGGCGAAGAAGTTGGGGAACGTGAGGATCGCCGCGCTGGTGATCGACGCGTAGGTGAAGTTGTTCTCGTTGCCCTTGTACACCGTGGCGGCCAGGACCTGGATCATCAGCTGGCCGACTGGCACGAAGACCACCGACACGGCGGCATAGCGGAGCTGCTTGCGGCCCTCGTCGGACTTGGCGTGGGCGGCCACCGCCCCCGGGGAGAACTTCACCGGGGCATCGTATCGGAGGGTCCTCCCCGACCGGCTCCCCATCCGGTCCCGAACGCGGCGAGACTGCTCGGATGGACCAGCACGCCGTCGACGCCCTCGTGGCCCTCCTCGACCTGGAGCAGCTCGAGGAGGACATCTTCCGGGGGCTCAGCCCCGACGAGGACCGCCAGCGCGTGTTCGGCGGCCAGGTCGCCGGCCAGGCGCTCGTCGCCGGCGCCCGCACCGTCGCTGCCGAGTACACGCTCCACTCGCTGCACTCGTACTTCCTGCGGCCGGGCGACCCGAACGTGCCGATCCTCTACCTGGTCGACCGCATCCGTGACGGCCGGTCGTTCGCGACCCGCCGGGTGAGCGCGGTCCAGCACGGCAAGCCGATCTTCCACCTGTCGGCCAACTTCCAGGTGCCCGAGGAAGGGTTCGACCACCAGTTCGAGATGCCGGCGGACCTGCCGGACCCGGACTCGCTGCCCGACTTCCACACCCGCATGGCTCCGTTCAAGGAGGAGCTCGCCGCCTTCTACCACCGGCCCCGGCCCATCGACCTGCGCTACTGCGAGCTCAGCCCGTGGTTCCGCACCGAGCCGCTGCCCCCGTTCCAGCACGTCTGGATCAAGGCCAACGGCGCGCTCCCCGACGACCCGCTCGTCCACCTGTGCGTGCTCACCTACGCGTCCGACATGTCGGTGCTCGACACGTCGCTCCTTCCTCACGGCGAGTCGTTCGCCGCCGGCGAGGTGTTCCTGGCCTCGCTCGACCACGCCATGTGGTTCCACCGGCCGTTCCGGGCCGACGAGTGGCTGCTGTACGCCCAGGACTCGCCGAGCGCCACGGGCGGCCGCGGCCTGGGCAGAGGTCTGGTCTACGACCGGTCCGGGGTCCTGGTGGCCTCGGTGGTCCAGGAGGGAGTGATCCGTCGTGCGCGGTAGTCGGTTGCTGGTGGTGGCAGGTCTCGTGCTCCTCGTCGGGGCGGCCGGCTGTTCCTCGGAGCAGGCGGCGCCGGGCACCACGGCGTCGAGCACGGGGTCGTCGAGCAGCAGGCCGTCCGGCGCAGACGGCAAGGTCGCGCTGGTCCGGACCGGGGCCGACGTCTCGTCGCCCACCGACCTGGTGGCGGCACCCGGCGGGAAGGTGGTCCTGGTCGCCGAGCGCGCGGGTCGGGTCACGGCGCTCACCGTGGACGGCGACCGGCTCACCGACCCGGTGCAGGTGCTGGACCTGACCGAGCGGGTGGGCAACAGCGACGGCGAGCGGGGGCTGCTCGGCATCGCCGTCGCCCCCGACGGCCGGCACCTGTACGCCAGCTACACCCGGGCGGCCGACGGCGCGTCGGTGGTGGACGAGTACCGCCTGGGCGGCTCCCCGGCCCGGCCGACGGCGGCACCGTCCTCCCGGCGAGAGCTCATGGTGGTGGAACAGCCCTACGCGAACCACAACGGCGGCGACATCGCCTTCGGTCCGGACGAGTTCCTCTACGTGGCCCTCGGCGACGGGGGTGCGGCCAAGGACCCCGACGGTCGGGCGCAGGACCTGTTCGAACCGCTCGGCAAGGTGCTCCGCATCGACCCGGCGCGGGCGGTGCCCGAAGACAACCCGTTCATCGGTCGCGACGACGCGGACGCCCGGATCTGGCTCCGCGGGGTCCGCAACCCCTGGCGCATCTCGTTCGACCCCGCCAACGGCGACCTGTGGCTCGGCGACGTGGGCGAGAACCGGCTCGAGGAGGTGGACGTCCTGCGGGCCGCCGACGGCGGCGGCCGGGGCGCCAACCTGGGCTGGGACCTGCGGGAGGGCAACACCGACTTCGACGAGCCCGACCCGGCCCCCGGCGACCCCGGGCCCCTGACCGAGCCCGTGTACGTCTATCCGCACGGCAACGGCGCGTGCTCGGTGACGGGCGGCGTGGTCTACCGCGGCTCGGAGGTCCCGTCGCTGGTGGGCCAGTACCTGTTCGCCGACTTCTGCGGCGACGGCGTCCAGGCCCTGGACGCGGCGGCGCCGGACGGCGCCCGTCCGGTCCCGGGCACCGGGCTCACGAGCATCGTGTCGTTCGGGACCGGCCCCACCGGCGAGGTCTACGTGCTGAGCCTGGAGGAGGGCATCTCCAAGCTCGTGGCGGGCTGACCCGTTCTGACCTGCGGCCACCCAGCCCGTAGGGTGCTCCGATGCTCAAGCTGATCGCCCGCCTGTACCTCTTCCTCTACCGGTGGACGACCGTGCGCCCCGAGCACCCGCTGCCGGACAAGTGCGTGATGATCGCGGCGCCGCACACCAGCAACTGGGACTTCCCCGTGACCATCGCCATGGCCGCGGCCGCCGACATCGACATCAAGTGGCTGGGCAAGTCGCAGATGTTCAAGGGGCCGGCCGGGCCGTTCTTCCGCTGGCTCGGCGGCATCTCCGTCGAGCGGTCCAGCGCCCAGGGCCTGGTCGGTGACCTGGCCGCCGAGTTCGGGCGCCACGACCAGCTGGTGCTGGTGGTCCCGGCCGAGGGCACCCGCACCGCCGTCGAGTACTGGAAGTCCGGCTTCTACCGGATCGCCCAGCAGGCCGGCGTCCCCATCGTCTGCGCGTTCGTGGACAAGCGGACCCGCAGCGGCGGGTTCGGCCCGGTCATCATGCCGACGGGCGACGTTGCGGCCGACATGGACAAGTTCCGTGCGTTCTACGAGGGCAAGGAAGGGCTCAAGCCCAACCGCTTCAGCACGCCGCGCCTCCGCGAGGAGGACACGGCGGTCGACCCGGCCTGACCGGGTCCGCTAGCGGTTCGCCAGCTCGCGCACCATCAGGTCGCGGACCTGCATCTTCAGCGCCTCGACGTCGTCGAGGGTGAGCCCGTCCACCGGGACCGGCTCCAGCACACGCACCTCGGCGTCGGCGTGGCCGAACCGCCAGTCCTTCTTCAGCATGGCGTCCTTGGTGCCCCACAGCACCATGGGCAGCACCGGGGTCCCGGTCTCGATCGCCAGGCGGAAGGCGCCGTCCTTGAACGGTCCCAGCTCGCCCTTGACGACGCGCGTCCCCTCGGGGAACACCATGACCGACACCCGGCGCCCCAGCCACACGGCGCACTCGGCCATGGCCTTCTTGGCACTGTCCTTGTCGCCCCGGACCACCTTGATGTCGCCCGCCATCGACATCATCTGGCCGGCGATCGGCACGCGGAACAGGCCCTCCTTGGACAGCCACTTCATCTCCCACGGCAGGTGGCTGATGAGCAGGATGTCGGCGAACGACTCGTGGTTGCAGACGGCCACGTACGGGTTGCGGGGGTTGGCCGGCATGGTGCCGCTCACCGTGAACTTCCAGCGCGGCAGCAGCACCTGCTGGAACACGCAGACCTTCCGGAAGATGTAGCCGACCCAGTAGCGGCCCTTGTCGAACGGCGCGGTGACCGCCCAGGTCAGCAGCATCAGCGGGAACGCCACGATGCAGGCCAGCCCGAAGGTGAACCAGCCCCAGGCCGACCACAGCGTGGTGCCCAGACTGGGCTTCAGCGGCTGGGGCGCAGCACCGTCGGGGTCGGCGGGGGTCGAGGGCTCGGAGGCGGACGACATCGCCCCCAACCCTAGGTCGCCGGGCCACCTGCCCACGATCCGGTGCACGGCGCCCGGAAACCACGGATACTGGGGCATGGCGAAGATCATCGAGGTCCACACCCGCACCAACGACGAGCAGGTCGCGTCGGACCTGTGCACCGTGCTGGCTGACCGCCGTCAGGCCGCCTGCGTGCACGTCCGCGGCCCCGAGCGCTCGCACTTCTCCTGGAAGGGGGAGTCCATCACCGACACCGAGTGGCACGTGGTGGCCGTGACCACCAAGGAGCAGCTCGAGGCGGTGGTCGCCACCTGCCAGGAGATCCACACCTACGAGCTGCCCGCCATCACGTGGCAGAAGGTCAGGACGACCGAGGAGTTCGGGGCCTGGGTGGTCGCAGAGACCACCCCCGCCGCCTGAGCGCGGTCACCGCCGCCGGGCGAACCGGTAGTGGGTCACCCGCTCGGTGCCGACGTGCTCGGTGCAGTCGTAGTGGCGGGCCAGGTCGAACGAGCCGTCGAACAGCTGCTCGCCTCGACCGAGCACGACCGGCACGACCACCAGGTGCAGGTCGTCGACCAGCCCCTGGGCCAGCCCCTCGCGCAGGGTCGCCACGCCACCGCCGAGCACCACGTCCTGGCCGCCGGCGGCGTCACGGGCGCGCTCGAGGGCGGCGCCGAGCCCGTCGGTGACGAAGTGGAACGTGGTGCCGCCCTGCAGGACGAGCGGCGCCCGCTCGTAGTGGGTCAGGACGAACACGTCGTGGCCGTAGGGCGGCTCGTCGCCCCACCACCCGTCCCACTCCCCCTGCCAGGGTCCGCGCACCGGGCCGAACATGTTGCGGCCCATGACCGTGGCGCCCACGCCGGCGAACCGGTCGCGGACGAACTCGTCGTCGGTGCCCGTGGTGCCGCCGGGCTCGCCGACCATCTCCCGGCCGGTCCGGGTCGTGAAGAACCACTCGTGGACCCGTTCGCCACCGATGCCGAGCGGCTCGAGGAAGCTCTGGTCAGGACCGGCACCGAACCCGTCGACCGACACCGAGAAGCTGTGGACGCGGACCCTGCTCATCGGGGCCACGGTAGGGCGCGGGGCCGTCCGACGCTTCCGCGGAAGCGCTCCCGACGCGCAGCGTGGTGGTGGAGGCCGCCCGGGCACCACGGAGCGTGGGTCACGTGTCACCACGGCCGCCCGGTGGCGGGGACGCGCCCGCACGGCCGCCGGGCACCAACCGGGAAGAGCAGCAGGCGCGGGCGCCGCTCGGCGATGATGGGGGCATGCAGGGCGAGGCAGCAGAGATCCTCTCGGAGGAGGCCGAGCACTTCCGGGACGAGGAGGCGACCGGCGAGGAGCAGGTGGCCAACTCCCCCCGGGAGCGCAAGCTCGAGCTCGTCGTGACCGTCCTGCTCTCGGTCAGCGCGCTGCTGTCGGCCTGGTGCGCCTACCAGGCCACGCGCCTGGGCAGCCAGGAGACGCTCTACAACACGCGGTCGAGCGTCCTGCAGCTGCAGGCGTTCCGGGCCGAGCAGCGGTCCACGACCGAGACCATCACCGACCTCAACACCTTCGACCAGTGGCTCGCCGCCACCGCCGCGGGCGACACGCTCCGTGCCCGTTACGTGGAGGCCCGGTTCAGCGACCGGCTCGCCGCGGCGTTCGGGCCCTGGCTCGCGCTGGACCCGCTGAACGACGCCGAGGCCCCTGCCTCCCCGATCGACACCGCCGTCTACGAGCGGCCCGACGAGCAGGCGGCCGCCCGGTTCGAGGAGCGCTCGACGGCGGCCGAGGTGGCCGCCTCCGCCGCCGGGGACGCGGCGGACAGCTACGTGCTGGCGGTCGTCCTGCTCGCCGCGGCGCTGTTCCTGCTCGGCATCCAGTCCCGCATCGGGATCTTCGAGCTCCGGGCCACCATGGCGGGGATCGCCGGCGTGCTGGTGGTCGGGACGACGGTCTGGGTGCTCACCCTGCCGACGTCGGTGCCCCTCTAGCGGCTCAGACCGGCGGGGCCGGGTCGTACTGGATCCCGCGCCGCACCTCGCGCGCGCGGTCGGGGCCGGCAAGGCGTGCGACCAGGTGGAGGGCCATGTCGATCCCGGCCGACACGCCCGCTGCGGTGACCACGTCGCCGTCGTCCACGAACCGGGCGTCGGGCCGGAGCTCGACGGTCGGGTCGAGGTCGGCCAGCAGGTCGAGGGCCGCCCAGTGCGTGGTGGCCGGCCGGCCGTGCAGCAGCCCGGCCGCCGCGTAGACGAGCGACCCGGTGCAGACGCTGGTCAGGAGTGGCACCCGTGCCCGCTGGGCCCGCACCCAGTCGAGCTGTGCCGGGTCCTCCACGTGCGCCCGCGTGCCCCGGCCGCCCGGGTAGACGAGCACGTCCAGCGCGGGGACGTCGTCGTAGCTGTGCTGGGCCTCGACCGTGAGCCCCTTGGCGCAGGCCGCCGGGCCGCCCGACCGGGAGAAGGTCACGACCTGGTAGCCGTCCTCGGGCGAGCGGCGGGTCCAGTAGGACAGCACCTCCCACGGCCCGACGGCGTCGAGCTCCTCCACGCCGTCGAACAGCAGGATGCCGATGGTCCGGAGCGCGGGCGCCATGCGGCGACGCTACCGGCACCGGCCCGACGACCCGGCCGGCACCCGGTCAGGGACAGGCGTGCGACGCCGGCGCCCGTTCCGCCGACGCCGGAAAGCCCTCGAGCAGCGCCGCGTCCCGGGCCGGCCTCGGCACCAGCGCGCCGCCACAGTTCGGGCAGGTTCCGCCCAGGTGGTCGGCGCATGTCGTGCACCACGTGCACTCGAACGAGCAGATGCGCGCGTCGCTCTCGGACGGGTCCAGGTCACGGTCGCAGCACTCGCAGTTGGGCTTCATCACCAGCATGGGGTTCTCCTCAGTGGTTGGTCGTGCCGTCGGTCTGACGGCGTCGGTAGGTGGCGGAGTTGACGCGGTTGCCGCAGCGCTCGGTGGAGCACCACCGGCGCCGGCCCGGCCGCGACGAGTCGTAGAAGAGCAGCGCACACCCGGGGCCGGCACACCGACGGAGACGGCCGTCGGCGGTCGACAGGAGCTCGATGGCGTCGAGTGCGACGACAGCCAGTGCCGACGCAGCCTCGTCGCCGGGCTGCAGGACACGGACCGAACGGCCGGAGGTGTCGAGGCGGAGGAACGGTGCCGGACGGGCGGCCCAGCGGTTGAGCAGCGAGCGCGCAGCCCGGCCGACCGGCCGTTCCTCGACCACGGCGAGCGCAGCCGAATACACCGCTTCCCGCAGTTCGACCGCAGCGCGCAGGTCGGCGGGGGTGACGGCAACGGAGCACGGCGCGACCGCGGCGGTGACCCACCGCCGGAGGTCGTCGGGCGACGACAGCAGGTCGGTCGGCGCCACCGCCCGGTAGCGCAACGTCCACGTGAGGTCGAGCGACAGCCGGCCTCCGAACCGGAAACCGGTGTCAGAGGGGGTCATCCGGCCGCACCTTCCTGAACCCCGGCCGGGGTGGACACCTCGAGCACGGCTTCAACCTCCAGCACCAGCTCCCCGGGCAGCGCCGCGACGCCAACCGCCAGCCGGGCGTGGCGGCCACGCTCGCCAAGGACGTCGACCAGCACCTTCGACGCGGCATCGACGACGGCGGTCTGGCCCAGGAAGTCCGGGGCCGAGTTCACGACCCCGTAGACGTGCACGACCCGGGCGACCTGGTCGAGCGACCCCAGTTCCGCCCGGACGGTCGCCAGCAGCGACAGCGCCGCCGACCGGGCGGCCTCGCACGCCTCCTCCTGCGAGACGCCAGCGCCGACCTTGCCGGTCCAGATCGTGCCGTCCGGCCGGGTGCCGAAGTGACCCCCCACCCAGAGCTGGTGGCCCGAGCGCACTGCCGGCACGTACTCGCCGAAGGGCGGCATCGGGTCGGGAAGGACCAGGCCGAGGGCAGCCAGCCGCGCCTCGGCAGAGGCCGTTGCAGGTTCCACGCCGCCACCATAGAACAGAGGTTAAACTTCTGTCTATCGCGTGTCAGTCAGTACCGCGTTCAGCAGAGGTCGGGGGCCGCGGCACCGCACGGCTCAGATGCACCGGTGCGGCGACCCCCGACAGGACATGTGGTCCTAGTGGGACCACCTCCCAGACAGCAGGGTCGAGCGTGCGCTCCACCTCTGCGGTGACGACGACGCCGCCCGGGTTGGCCACCTTCCCGGCTCGCGCCACCGTGTTCACCAACGGACCGAAGTAGTCGCCGTCCCTCGCGGTCACGACGCCGAACCCCACCGCACCGCGAGCACTCGGCAGGTCGGCGTCGTGCTCGGCAAGGTCACAGATCGCCAGCGCGACCTTCGTGAGCCGACTCGGGTCCTCGGCGACGACCATGGCCTCGTCGCCGATCAGCTTGACGAGCCGCGCGCCGTGCTCGGCCGCCACCGCCGCCGCCTGCATCTCGAACCTTCGCAGCGCCGCCGAGTGCTGGGCAGCGTCGACGTCCTCGGCCCAGCTGGTCGAGCCGACCAGGTCGACGAACGCAACCGCAGACCGCAGCTCGCCGGCCATCAGCGAATGGACGAACCCGACGTCGCGCAACGCCTGTTCCGCCAGGAGGTTGCGCACCACACCACTGACCTGCACCCAGGCAGCGATCGCCGTCTCGTTGGCCTGCGACCACTGGAGCTCGGTCCGACGTTCCGATCCCGAGTTCGTGCTGCCGCCGAACATCGCCCGCGCCGCCTCCATCACCCGGGCAGTGGACCACCCCAGCACCCTGACGAACGAGAGCGTGTCGTCCTTGCCGAACAGCGCAGCGCCCAGCTGGTACGTCGCGAGGTCCTCGACCACGGTCTCTGGCATCGACGGCTCCGTGGGGTCGATCACCGGGAACCCGAAGGCGTGCCGCATCTCGACCACGGTGTCGACAGTGACGCCGGCGCGCGCTGCCGCCTCCTCGGCACTGATCAACGGCGGCGGCTGGTCGACCGAGCGGGCGGCGACGCCCATCACGTGCGAGCGCGCCGCCCAGGCGATGATCTCGTCGACCTCGAAGCGGCCCAGCAGGTGCGAGAGCAGCTCGAGGCGTTCGTCGGCGGTCGGCGAGTCCGGGGCGAACAGCCCCGCCTCCTCGAGCACCGCGAGGGTCTCAGGAGCGATCGGCGGGCTCAGCTCGTCCACGGGCCACAGCGTAGGCCTCGGACCGCCCGCGTCGACCCTCGCCGGAGCGCAGCAGGTGCGTCAGCCCTTGCGCTCGCACCGGTACACATTCGTCTACCGGAAGAATGTAGAGGCGCGAACTGAACTCAGCCGGCGCCGAGGTGTCGCACGAGGTCTGGCACCGACGACGTGGCGATGCTCCACACCTGCTCGACGTCCACACGGTGGTAGTGGTGTGCCAAGAGGACCCGCAGGGCGACGATGTCGCTCCACGGCACGTCCGGGTGCGCTGCTCTGAACTTGTCG
>CAIYXG010000365.1 GCA_903930035.1 uncultured Actinomycetes bacterium
GCGCAGGTCGAGGCGCTCCGGCCCGACCACCGGGCCGTCGCCGCGCTGGCGACGCCCTGGGTGGCGGCGACGGCCCCGGACGGTGACGGCTGGTGCTGCCGGTACATCGCCGCCGGGTCCGGGATCGACGAGGACCCCGCCACCGGCTCGGCCCAGACCTACCTGGCGCCGTACTGGTGGCCCGAGCTCGGGGACCGGGCGGCCCAGGGGGCCCGGGTGGTGCAGCGCTCCCCGAGGGGCGGCCTGCTGCACGTCGACGTCGTGCCGTCGCCGGAGGGCGGCCAGGTGCTCGTCACCGGCGACGTGGCCGAGTACCTGGCCGGCACCATCACCTTCCCCGTGCCCGGGCCCGTGCCCGGTGGGCCGCCGGACCGGCGGGATGGCTAGCGTCGGGCCATGGCACTTCCTGCACCCGCACACGACTGCACCGCGCTGGTCACCGGCGCCTCGTCGGGGATCGGCGTCGAGCTGGCCCGCGAGCTGGCCCGCCGGGGCCACGGCGTCACCCTCCTGGCGCGCCGCACCGAGCGCCTGCAGGACCTGGCCGCCGAGCTGTCGCAGACGGGCGTGCGGGCCGAGACCCTCGAGTGCGACCTGGCCGACCCCGCCGCCCGGGCCGCGCTGCCGGCCCGGCTCGAGGAGCTGGGCCTGACGGTCGACGTCCTGGTGAACAATGCGGGGATCTCGACGCTCGGGGCCGTGGCCCAGGCCGACGCCGAGGCCGAGCTGCGGATGGTCGAGGTCGACGTCGCGGCCGTGGTCGACCTGTGCACCCGGTTCGTGCCGGGCATGGTCGCCCGCCGGCGCGGCGCCGTGCTCAACGTGGCCTCCACGGCGTCGTTCCAGCCGCTGCCCGGGCAGGCCGGGTACGGGGCCTGCAAGGCGTTCGTGCGGTCCTACACGCAGGCCCTCGACACCGAGCTCCGGGGCACCGGGGTCACGGCCTCGACGCTGTGCCCCGGGCCGGTCGAGACCGAGTTCGGCGACGTCGCCGGGTTCGACCTCGAGGAGACCAAGGCCGCCATGCCGTCGGTCATGTGGGAGACGCCGGCGGCGGTCGCCAAGGTCGGGGTGGACGCCATGGCGAACGGGACCCAGGTCGCCATCCCGGGCACTGCCAACCGCATCGCCGCCATGGCCTCGCTGGCGGCGCCCAAGCGCCTGCTGCTGCCGATCCTGGCCCGGCAGCACCCCGGGCTGAAGGACTGAGCGGCTACCGCGCCACCACGACCGTGCCGCCCACGGGCAGCTGGTCGTAGACCTTCTTGGCGTCCTCGTCCTTCATGCGGACGCACCCGGCCGAGACCGGCCGCTGGCCGAGGGGCGTGGCGAGCGGCGTGCCGTCCTTGCGGACCGGGATGCCGTGGAACCCGATGCCGCCGTTGAACCGCGTCATCCACCGCATGCTGATCGTGGTGTCGCTGTTGGACACCGTCCGCGACGACTTGGACTGGACCCGGAAGTTCCCCACCGGGGTCAGACCGTTGCGGCCCGAGGAGACCGGGAACTCGGCGACGGGCCGGGACCCGGCGAAGAGCACCACCTTCTGGGACGACAGCACCACGATGGCGCCGGTGACCCGGGAGTCGTTCTTCTCGGCCGGGTCGTTGGCGGGCGCGTCCACGGCCGGCAGGGCGGCGCCGTCGCCGGACGTGCCCGGCGCGGCGACGGTGGGCGTGGGCGACGGCGCGCGCGGTGCGTCGAGCGCGGCCCAGGTCTTGGTGCCGACGATGCCGTCGGGGACGAGCCCCTGGGACCGCTGGAACTGCAGCACGGCCGCCAGGGTGGCGTCGTCGTAGACGCCGGAGTCGTCGACCCCGCCGCCCAGGTCGATCAGCCGTCGCTGGAGCGCGACGACGTCGTCGCCCTCGTCGCCGGGCGACAGGAAGGGGCGGCCCTTCGGGTCCGTGGGCGTCTCCTTGCCCAGGGCAAAGTCGTCGGGCGGGGCGGTGGGCTCGGGCGGCACCACGGCGTCGGGCGCGTCGATCGTGGTGGGCACGGCCTCGGGTGACGTGACCTCGGTGACGGCCAGCTCGACCGGCACCGGCACGCTCGCGCCGGCCGACGACGAGGACGGGGACGAGGACGAGCACCCGGCCAGGACCGGCGCCAGGGCGGCGAGCGGGACGACCAGGGTCAGCAGGTGGCGGCGCATGCCGACATTGTGGGCGGCCCGGCGGCCTGCGTGGTGCCACCTCGTCGCCGAATGGACGACCGGCCAGGTCGGGGGAGGCCCGGCAGGGACGGCGCGGGGGCGCGGCGGGGACGGCGGGTCAGACCGGGACGGCCGAGAACCGGCCCCGGTCGTCGCGCACCACACGGGCCGCGGCCGTGACGGGGTCGTGCGTGAGCACGAGCGTGGCCGACCGCTCGGCCATGTCGGCCAGGAAGGCGGCCTTCTCCTCCACGACCAGCTCGGGGAACCGGTCGTAGCCCATGGTGATCGGGACGTGGACCCACGGGACGCCCGGCACCAGGTCGGACGCGTAGACCACCGGGCCGTCGGGGCCGGCGAGCTCGGTCATGAGGAGCCCCGGCGTGTGGCCGTCGGAGTAGTGGAACCGGTAGGCCGGGCCGAGCACCGCCGAGAACTGGCCCACGACCGTCTCCACGCGGCCGGTGGCCCGCAGCAGCGCCGGGAGCTCGGGGACGAACGAGCTGCGGTCGCGGGGCGTGGGCGACACGGCACGGTCGAGCGCCGCACGGCTCACCACGTAGCGGGCGGAGGGGAAGACGAGCGACGGCGCCGCGCCGGGCTGCCACGCCGCCAGCACGCCGCCGGCGTGGTCGAAGTGCAGGTGGGACAGCACCACGACGTCGACGTCGGCCGGGGCGACGCCCAGGCCGGCGAGCGCGTCGAGCAGCACGTGGTGCTCCTCGACGACCCCGAACCGCTCCCGGAGCTCGGGCGGGAAGAACGCCCCCACCCCAGCCTCGAGCAGGACGTTGCGGCCGGAGTCCTCCTGGACCAGGACGGCCCGGGTGGCGAGCGGGATGCGGTTCAGGTCGTCCGGGGCGGCCCAGTGCTCCCACATGGCCTTCGGGGCGTTGCCGAACATGGCACCGCCGTCGAGGCGCTGGGAGTTCCCGAGCAGCGGGGTGATCGTCGTCATCGGACCAGTGTGCCGGTCAGTCGGCGGGACCGTCGTCCGGCCCGTCCAGCCCGGCCGCGGCGAGCCGCTCCAGCAGCGCGTCGCGGACCGAGGTCCCCGGTTCGCGCGCCTTCTCCCCCGCCACCCGCCAGCCCTGGCGCGACGAGTAGAGCAGCGGGGGCTCCTTGAGACGTCCCTCGCCGGTGGCCGTGACCCGGGCGAAGAACAGGTGGTGGTCGATCCCCTCGCCGGACTCCCAGGCCTCCTTCACCTCGAAGGTCTCGCACTGGAACCAGGCGATGCAGCCCGGCACGACGGGCAGGCCGTCGTCGTTCAGCTCGACGTACTCCGGGGCCAGGTACTGGAACTTGCGGCCCGGGTAGGAGAAGTACTGCCCCTCGGCCACCTGGTCGCCGGCCAGCACGGAGACGGTGAACCGCCCGTCGGCCCGCATGAGCGGGTAGGTGTCGTGGCGCGGGGAGACCGACGCCATCACGACCGGCTCCTCGAAGCTCACCTGGCACACCCAGTGCGAGCAGTAAGCCCGCACCACGCCGTCGTGGGCCGCGCCCACCACCTGGACGCCCTTCATCATCTGTCCGAGCGAACGCTTGAGGTCCCGGTCGATCATGCGCGGCACCCTACCGACCCTGTCGGCGCTGGACGGGCCGGGGCAGGGCGGGGCGGGGCGGATCGGACTATTCGGGCCGGCCACGGCGTTGTCCCGCCCGTGACCGTCACCGACTCCTTCTCGCGCCTCGCCAACCTCCGCCGGTGGAACACGGGCGTGGGGCTCCTCCACCTGGCCCAGGCCGTGACCATCCTGGCCATCAGCACCTCGTTCGCCATCCCGGTGGCGGCGACCGTCCAGACGGGCCCGCCCGGGGCGGCCGGGTCGCTCTCGCAGCGCAACGACGTGTTCGAGGTCCGCTTCGCCTGGGCCGTGGCGCTGTTCCTGCTCCTCGCCGCCGCCGACCACCTGCTCATGGTGGCCCCCCGGGTGCGGTCCTGGTACGAGGCCAACCTGCTCAAGGGCGTCAACTACACCCGGTGGGCCGAGTACTCGGTGAGCGCGTCCGTGATGGTCGTGCTCATCGGGCTGCTCTGCGGCATCAACGACCTGTACGCCGTCATCGGCATCTTCGGCGTCAACGCCGCCATGATCCTGTTCGGCGCCGTCATGGAGCAGGTCAACGTGGGCCGGGAGAAGGTCAACTGGCTGCCGTTCGTCTTCGGCTGCCTGGCCGGCGCCGTGCCGTGGATCGCCATCACGCTGGCCGTGGTGCGGTCGAGCCTGAACGGCCCCGCCAACTCCGTGCCGCCGTTCGTCTACGCGATCATCGTGACGGAGTTCCTGTTCTTCAACTGCTTCGCCGTCAACCAGTGGCTGCAGTAC
>CAIYXG010000366.1 GCA_903930035.1 uncultured Actinomycetes bacterium
CCGAGGCGCCCCAGGTCGGGGTCCAGCTCGACGCCGCCGAGCCGCCGGGGGTCCGAGACCACCAGGCGGCCGCCGCGGACGAACTCCAGGCCGAAGCGGTCCCATGCCGGGTCCTGCCGGGACGGGCCGTACTCCAGCGCCTCGACCGGTCCGGCCCCGTCCACGACGATCCGGCCGGTCATCCCGAACCGCAGGCCGAGCCGGACGCCGTCGTCGAGGTCGATCCACATCAGCTTGCCGCGCCGGCCCGTCCCGACCACCGTGCGCCGCTCCACCGCCGCGACCACGACCGGCGGGGTGGCGCCGCCCTTCAGGAACCAGGCGTCGGGGGCGTCGACCCGGCGCACCGTCCGCCCGACCACCTGCTCGGCGGCCTGCCGGTAGGACTCGACCTCGATCAGCTCGGGCACGGCAGCACCTCGGGGAGGGAGCGGAGGCCCGGGTCAGGCGAAGGCGGCGTCGAGCGCACGGCGGACGTCAGCCACGACGTCGTCGGTGTCCTCGAGCCCGAGCGACATCCGGACCGTCGCCGGGGTGATGCCGGCGTCGGCGAGCTCCTCGGGCAGCAGGTTCACGTGGGTCGTCGACGCCGGGTGCGTCACCAGGGTCTCGGGGCCGCCGAGCGAGGTGGCCAGGCGGCAGATCTTCGTGGACTCCACGAACCGGCTGCCCTCCTCCAGGCCGCCCGCCAGCTCGAACGTCAGCAGTCCGCCGCCCAGGCGCATCTGGCGGCGGGCCAGCTCGTACTGCGGGTGCGACGGCGAGAACGGGTAGCGGACCTCGGTGACCCGCTCGTCGGCCTCGAGCACCTCTGCGAGGGCCGCGGCAGTCGCCCCCTGCTGGCGCAGCCGCACCCCCAGTGTGCGCAGGCCACGGATGCCGCCCGCCGCGTCGTAGGGGGCCGCGTTGGCGCCCTGCAGCACGGCGAACCCCCAGATCCAGTCCAGGAGCTCCCGGCTCCCGGCCACCACGCCGAGCGTGACGTCGTTGTGGCCACCGATGGCCTTGGTGGCCGAGTGCAGCGAGAGGTCCACCCCATGGTCGAGCGGGCGCTGGCCGAGCGGCGTGGCGAAGGTCGAGTCGACCACCTTCATCGGCCCCTTCACCGCCGCGAGCCGGTCCAGGTCCACCAGGTCCAGGCGCGGGTTGGCCGGCGTCTCGGCGAACAGCAGCGTGGTCGCCCCGGGCCGGACGGCGGCCTCCCAGGCCTCGGGGTCGGTGCCGTCCACGAAGGTCACGTCGATCCCGAACCTCGGGCACACCGCCTGGAAGAGCATCTGCGTGCCGGCGTAGAGCTGCCGCTGCGTCACGACGTGGCTGCCGCTCGAGCAGAGGCCCAGCACGACGGCGGTCACGGCACCCATGCCGGACGCGAAGGCCCGCGCCCCCTCGGCCCCCTCGAGCTCGGCGACGGCCTCCTCGAAGGCGTTGACGGTGGGGTTGCCGTAGCGGCTGTAGAAGCGGTCCGCACTGGTCGACGTGGCCATGCGGCGGCCCTCGGCGACGGTGGCGGACTCGAACGTCGAGCTGGCCCACACCACCGGGGCCAGTGCCGGGCCGTTGCCGCTCCGGCCGGCCAGGATGGCCGTGGTCTCGGGCGCGACCGTCAGGTCGTCCGTCGTCGGCTCGTCATCCACCGTGGACCTCCTTGTTGCCGGCGCCCGGGACGACCGCCCCACCCTCGAGCAGGGACCGGACGTGCGGGCCGATGTCGTCGGTGCGCGTGAGGAACCCGTCGTGGCCGTCGGGCGCCTCGACCTCGAGCATCTCGCTCTCCACGCCCGCCTCGCGCAGCAGCGCGTGCAGGTCGGTCTGCTGGGCGGGCGGGTAGAGCCCGTCGGAGCTGATGGACGCCACCAGCGTGCGGGCCGTGACGCGCCGGAGCGCGGCCAGCGCACCACCGCGGCCACGGCCGACGTCGTGGTAGTCCATCGACCGGTTCAGCACGATGTAGCTGTTGGCGTCGAACCGGCGCACGAGCTTGTCGCCCTGGTGGTCGAGGTAGTGCTCGA
The DNA here is from genome assembly GCA_903930035.1 of uncultured Actinomycetes bacterium. Classification (GTDB taxonomy): domain Bacteria; phylum Actinomycetota; class Acidimicrobiia; order Acidimicrobiales; family Microtrichaceae; genus CAJANQ01. The sequence goes on from CAIYXG010000366.1 coordinate 2,013, forward strand.
CCTCGAAGGCCGTGTCGAAGGTGAGCTCGAACTGGGCGCGCATCTCGCGGCCGAACCGCTGCGTGAACGACTCGTCGGAGCGGTAGGTCACGTGGGCCGCCTTGCGGGCCACCGACAGGCCCCGGTGGGGCCCCTCGGCCTGGTCGTAGTAGTCGCCGCCCGAGTAGAAGGCGTCCTCGGTGATGGCGTTCCGGCCGATGTGGCTCCACGCGATCTGCTGGGCCGACGCCTGCGCGGTCGTGGAGCAGAGCACCAGGTGGCCCACCGCCCCGGGGTACATGACCGCCCACTCGAGCGCCTGCATGCCCCCCATCGAGCCCCCGACGACGGCGTGCCAGCGGTCGACCCCGAGTGCCACGGCCAGGCTGTGCTGCGCCCGGACCATGTCGCGCACCGTGACGACCGGGAAGGAGCTGCCGTAGGGGCGGCCCGTGGCCGGGTCGGTGGACGACGGACCGGTCGAGCCCTGGCAGCCGCCGAGCACGTTGGCGCACACGACGAACCACCGGTCGGTGTCGACGTAGCGGCCGGGACCCACCAGACCGCCCCACCAGCCGGGGGTCGGGTGGCCGGGCCCGGGGTCGCCCGCGGCGTGGCTGTCCCCCGTGAGCGCGTGGCACAGCAGGACGGCGTTGTCGCGGGCCTCGTTGAGCGTGCCCCAGGTCTCGTAGGCTACGACGACCTCGGAGAGCGACGCGCCGGACTCGGTGCGGAACGCCCGGTCCGTCGTCACCGTGTGGAACTTCCGGTGGCCGGGGTCGTCGCCGGGACGCCAGGCGCCGGTGACCGGCGGCAGCTGGCTCGGGGTGTCGTTCGGGCTCACGGTCGGGAGTGCGTTCCTGCGTCGAGGAGCGGCCCGGCGGACCCGGCAGCGAGGGAGCGTCGGCGTTCGACGCCGCACGGACACGTGGTTGCCGGTGCAGTACCAGCCACATCCCCGCCGGAGCGGGAAGGCACCTTGGGTGTCCGTCCCAGGTTGCCGGACCCCGGAGGGCCACTCGTGATGATGGCGATATGAGACACGACGGAGCGCAGGACGGTCAAACCGGTAGGGCTGCGCGGCCGGCCCCGCGCACCGGGACGCGGTCGAGCCACCAGCCGACGAGCGCACCGCCGGCACCCCGGTCCGGGTCGGTCCCGTAGGCGCGGACCATTGCGCGGCCCAGCGCACCCAGCAGGGGGCGCCGGTCCGCGACCGCCGCTGCGTGGAGCTGCGCGGCCAGCGCCGCGCCCTCGGCCCAGGCGTCGGGGTCC